>DASXLB010000051.1 GCA_036496585.1 Vicinamibacterales bacterium | reverse complement strand
AAGCCGACGCAGAATGCGTACATCGAATCGTTCAATGGCCGGTTCCGCGATGAATGCTTGAACGAGAACTGGTTCACCAGCCTGGCGCACGCCCAGGTCGTCATCGAAACCTGGCGGCGTGAGTACAACGAAGAACGGCCGAAGAAGGGGCTCGGCGGGCTCACGCCCACCGCATACGCAAAGCAATTGACGGCGACGACGAAGACGGCGAAAGTAACCGCCGGACTCTAAGCGGATCCGCTACTGAAGGCGGGGAGACGTCAGCTGCGCTGGATCTATCCAGATTTCCCAGTACGAGCGACCGACAGACTCATCGAAGATCTCCGGCTGGATCCAGACGATATCGACCTCGATGTGTTGGCCGATGTAGCCTCACGAACCGGTCGCTCAATTCGTGATACAAAGTCAAACCCATTCCGCGGTGGAGTGAAGACCGCCGGCGACTTGGTCGCCTTCTTCTGCGCCCAACCGTCAGAGCGCTGACCGTCGCTTCTACCGTAACTGTGCCGACGGCGGATTGACGCTCCAACATCCGCGCGGTATCCTGTCTATCTCTAGCCGGTGCTCCAGAGCACCCATCCGCTTCGCGCACTTCCGCCTGCGGACTTCGTTCGCTCGTCGCTCTTGGGCCACGAACCGGACGCCCCACCCTGGTCGCCAGCAAACTCAGTCACGTCATTGCGCGTGACATCGTCGCGCGATGGATCGCGCGACGTGTGATGACGGCAGAAGCCTTCGTCAGCGCATTAACTGGGACGTCTCGGCAAATCCCGCGACGGCCTGAGCGCAACACCACAACAACCATTGCCAGATTGTGGAGTGCGTTGCGATGGACGAGATCTTTCCAGCCGGCGAAACCAACGACGAGATCTCGATGGAGCGGTGTCGCGAGCTGCTCGGCGAGGAAGCGATCGACTTGCGCGACGACGAGGTCGATCGAATCCGCCGCTGTGCCGACACCGTAGCTCAAGCCGTGATCGAGATGTTCCTCGACGAGAAGCGCCCGACGATTCACTAGCGCATGCGCACGAACTTGCGATCGCCGCACGGCGGGTCTATGCTGCCGGACATGGTCGGCGCGGTGATCTACGTGCGCGTCAGCACCAAGGAGCAGACCGAGAACCTGAGTCTGCCGACCCAGCTGAAGGCCTGCGAGGAGTACTGCCAGCGCCAGGGCTTCCACGTGCTCGCGCGATTCCGCGAGGAAGGGGAGAGCGCGAAGACCGCCGACCGCACCGAGCTGCAGAAGCTGCTGCAGTTCTGCCGCACGAACAAGGGGAATGTCCAGTTCGTTGTCGTCTTCAACCTGACGCGCTTTGCGCGAGACAAGTACGACCACTTCGCGCTACGCGCGCATCTGAAGTCTCTCGGGATCTCGCTGCGCTCTGCGACGGAACCGATCGACGACACGTCGACCGGCAAATGGATGGAAGGTGTGCTGGCCGCGTTCGCCCAGTTCGACAACGACGTGCGCTCCGAGCGAACGCGCGGCGGCATGAAGGCGGCCCTGGAGCTCGGACGCTGGACGTTTCTCGCTCCCCTTGGTTACTTCAACGCACACCGGACAACCGGGACAAGTCTGATTCCCGATCCGGAGCGCGCGCCGCTCATGCGAAGAGCCTTCCAGGATTTCGCGACGGGAAGGTTGACCAAGCACGAGGTACGCAAGAACGTCAACGCTCTCGGCCTAACGACGAGACGTGGCAAGCCGGTCCCGTCGCAGACATTCGACGCCATGCTGCGGAACCGCGCCTACATCGCGCAGATCGACGTGCCCGAGTTCGCAGTCTCAAGACGCGGCGACTTCGAACCGCTCATCACAGAGAGGATCTTCTTCCGCGTGCAAGGAATCCTCGATGGTCGCTACGAAGTGACCTCCCCGAAGCAGCGCAACGATCCGGACTTCCCGCTCCGCGGCTACGCCCGTTGCGAGACGTGCGGCAAACCGCTGACGGCGAGCTGGTCGAAAGGACGCAGCGACTACTACGCGTACTACCACTGTCGCGGCCGCTGTCGTGCGGTGAACATCACCAAGGCCAAACTCGAGGAGCTGTTCGTCGAGGAACTCGCGCGCCTGCAGCCAACAGCTGGCTTCATGCGCCTCGTCAAGGACCGGGTGATGCCCGCCTGGCGGGAACTGAAGACCGATGCCGCCCAACGGGTCGCTGAGATCGAGCGCCGGCAGAAAGCGATTCGCGAGAAGCTGGACCGTTTGGAAGCCGCGTTCCTCTACGAACGGTCGATCGACATCGACACGTACGACCGCCACCGCGACAAGCTGCGCGAGGAGCTCACGATCGCGCAGATGGACCGGCACTCTACCGAGCTCGAAGAAATGGACGTAGAAGGCATCCTGGCCTTCGCAGAACGCGTTCTACCGAGCGCGTCGAACCTCTGGGTCCAGTCGTCGTTCGCTCAGAAGCAGCGCCTGCAGCACGCGTTTTTTCCGGAGGGGATTCGTTTCGACGGGAAAAGGCTTGTTGGAACCGGCGTAACGCTGCCGGTTTTCAACTACTTGAGCGCTGTTTCGGGGTCGGAAAAAGAATTGGTGGACCTGACCGGGATCGAACCGGTGACCTCCTGAATGCCATTCAGGCGCGCTCCCAGCTGCGCTACAGGCCCATTTCGGGGAAAGTCGAACCCTCAGTGTACCCCAATTGACACCGGCACTGCCAGCCAATCGCGGTGGTACGCAGTGTGCTCTCAAGCGGCGCCACCGGGGCGCTAAGCGAGCAATTGCGGAGGAATCCGCTCCGCGGGCGCGCGGCGGTCTTCGGACACCTACGACATACCGGAGCCGGTCCGCGCCGGCAGCGAGGAGCGCAGCATGTTCGGTCACAGATTCTCACCCCGCGTTGGTCTGATCAGTGTCGCCACCTGTCTCGTGGCAACGGCGAGTCTGGCGCAGGCTCCGGCGGATGCTCCGAAGCCGAGCGCCGCTGCCTCCGCCGCCGCGAGCGCCAGTCCCGATCTGACGGCGAACCTGGCGAAGGAACTCGGCTCGACGCCGGAGCAGGCGGCCGGCGCGGCCGGCGCGCTCTTCGGCGTGGCGAAGACAAAGATGAGCGCGACTGACTTCGCGCAAGTATCGAAGGCGGTGCCCGGGATGCAGGCGCTGTTGAAGGCCGCACCCGCCGGCGGGAAAGGCGGCGGCAAGTCCGGAGCAGCGGCACTGGCGCAGATGGCCGGAACCGCCGGCGGACTCGCCAACGCCGCCACCGCATTCCAGTCGCTCGGCCTGAGCCCAGACATGGTGGGCAAGGCGATACCTGTACTCACCTCGTTCGTCACGAAATCGGGGGGCGCGGACGTCGGCAAGCTACTCGCCGGCGCCCTCAAGTAATTCGGATCCGCCGGAAGCACGCCTCCTCCGGAAAGCCGTGGCGGATCTCCGGTCCGCCGGAGGCGGCGCCCTCCCGCGGCCGTTCGCGCGCTGACGGACCCGATCCTCGGTGCGGTCCCCTGTCCAAACGGCTCCTCAGCGGGCGGACTCACAGCGAGCCGTCCGGCCGTCGAGTCCTCTCGGCGCCCTCGCTGCCGGTTTGACACGCGACGGCCGGGGCGCTAGTGTGATCGCGGGCGCGTAAAGGGCGCCCGCGGGTTCGCGCGAAGGGCCAAGCCCACCATCATCGCTGCTCAACAACGGCCACTGACCGCCGTGCCACCTGTCTGCGAACCACAGGGCCAAAGCATGGAGGTCGTATGCCAACGCGAGTACTGCCCGCCCGTCCGAATCTCGACAACCTGAAGAAGCAGGCGAAGTCGCTCCTCGACGCCGCACAGGCGCTGGACGCGACGGCGCTGCAGCGATTCACGGCGCTGCCATCACTCGTGGACCGCCCGGCCGCCGCAATCGACGCGGCGGCGCTGGCGCTGCACGACGCGCAGTCGGTCATCGCGCGGGAGTACGGCTTCGACTCGTGGAACGCGCTGCGCGAGGAAATCGAGGCGCGGACGCTGTCGCTCGACGCGGCCGTCGACGAATTCGTGCGTTGCGCGACCGACGAAGCAGCGGGGCGCGCCGACCGCCTGCTCGCGCTGCACCCCGGCATCACGATCGCGACCCTGCAGACCGCCATCGTCCTGGGCGACGCCGCCGCCGTCGACGCGCGGCTGACGCGGGATCCCGCTCTCGCCACGCAGGCGGGCGGCGTGCAGAAGTGGGAGCCGCTGCTCTACGTATGCCACACCGCAATGCACCGGGGCGAGCCCGCCCGGCTCGAGGCGCTCGTCGCCATCGCACGGCGCCTGCTGGACCTCGGCGCAAACCCGAATGCCGAATATCACTGGAACTGGCATCCCGAGCTGCCCCGCACCGCGCTCTGGGGTGCAGTCTGCGTCATCGGCCATCTGCCGCTCGCCGAACTGCTGCTCGACGCCGGGGCCAATCCGACCGACGGCGTGACGGCGCACATTGCCGCCGGAAGCGCCAACATCGCCGCGCTCGAATTGCTGCGCCGCTACGGCCTCGACCCCGACCGGAGTCCGCGCGGCGTGCCGCCTCTCGTATATTCGATGACCTGGGCGCGTCCGCCAGAGGGGGAATACTGGCTGCTCGACCACGGCGCCGATCCGAACCTCGCATGGGGCGAGGACGACGAAGCGCCACTGCACGTGGCGGCGCGCCGGTGGAACGCCGCGATGGCGGAACAGCTCATCGCGCACGGCGCCGATCTCGGACGCCGGCGAAAGGACGGCGCCACTCCGCACACCGTCGCCGCGCTCTACGGCAATGGCGAGGTGGCCGCGTGTCTGCTAAAGCACGGCGCGATCAGTGAGCTGTCGCCCCTCGAGCAGTTCCTCGCCGCCTGCGCGCGCGCTGATCGATCGGCCGCCGACGCGATGCTCGCGGCGGATCCGTCGCTGCCCCGGCAGCTCACTCCCATCCACCACCAGATGCTGCACCGACCCGCCGAAAGCGGTGACGCCGCAGCGCTCGACACGATGCTCGACTGCGGATTCGATGTGAACGCCCGCGACAAGGATCAGGTCACCCCGCTCCATCGCGCCGCGATGGGCGGACATCCCGACGCCGTTCGCGTGCTGCTGGCGCACGCCGCCGACGTGCACGCCGTGGACGGCATGTTTTCCGCGCCGCCGCTCGTCTGGGCCGTCGAGGGTCGGAGCCATAGCTCCGGGAACCACGATGACGGCTTCGTCGCCGCGGCCCGGCTGCTGATCGAGGCGGGTACGCCGCTCACATGGACGCCGCCGCCGGCCGCGCCGGACGTGGAGCGCACGCTCGACGGACTCGCGGCGCTGCTGCGCGACGCCGGGGTTACCGGATGATGCGCAGGTTCGTCGGCGCGCTCGGCACCGAGTTGAGCATGCCGAACGCGGCGACGCCGGTCGGCGTGCCGACGTAGACGTGGCCGTTCACGATCGTCGGGGTGATGAACTTGTTGCCGGCCCCGAAGCCGTCGCGGCCGCCGGCCGCCTGGGTGGAGTTGTACAACTCGAGTGCCAGATTCGCCGCGTCGTAGGCATGCAGGACCGCGGGATTCTTGTTCTCGACGGCCCAGACGATGGCGTTCACCGACCCGGACGCCGACACGCCAGGCGTGGTGCCCGGATACGCGAACGAGACCGCCGTGCTCGAGGACGCGGTCGCACCCACTCGAGCGTTGACGATCGGAAACGCCTTCAGCTTGGCGCCGCTGGCGCCGTAATAGAGGGTGTTGCTGAAGTAGGCGGGCATCGAGAAGACGGATCCGCCCAGCGCGCCGGCGATGTCCTGATAGTTCTGGTTCGCCGACGCATTCCATTTGCCCATCGCGTCGCGATCGACGACGTAGATGTGGCCGTCCTTGCCGGCACCGACCGCCAGATGGCGCGTGACGCCGTTGACGTCGACGAGATCCGGAAACACCATCGCGCCGCCGGAGCCGAGATCGGTGTCGGCGTTCGAGGCCGACACGGTGTCGAACGTCGCGAAATAGTCGGCGACAGACAGTCCGCCCGCCGTCGCCAGCTTGATGAAGGCGTTGCCGAAATCGCCGCTGCCCGGGAATCCGGCGCCGTTGAGGGTGGTGTCGAACGTGCCGTTGCCGTCGAGCACGTAGACATTGCCGAGCGGATCCGCCGCCGGGCCGGCGCCCGCCATCCACAAACCGCCTCGTGATCCGTTGGGGGTGAGGTTGAGGACAGCCGTTCCGGCCAGCGTGGCCGGATCGAAAGCCATCACCCAGCCGGTGTAGGGATCGATGTCGCAGTGGGACGTCCAGACGGTGACGATCCGTCCATTCACCTCGAGCAGGCCCGCGCGTTCTTCGTACTGCTTGGGATCGAAGGGGACCACTCCTCCAGAGCTGCCCGCGCCTGATCCCGGATACGTGGCCTGGACCGTCTGCGGGCCGCCGAACAGCTCCGTGCCGAGCACCACGTCGAGCGCGTGCAGCCGCTGGACGTAGCCGCCGGCCGACGTCTTCGACATCGCGATCACGTAGATTGCACCGTTGGGTCCCCGCGTCCGATCGATCACCGGCGTCGACGTGATGCCGATCTCCGGGGTCACCTGCGAGCAGCCGCGCGCATCACTGGTCGTCTCGCCAGCGCCGAGCAGCGACACGGACCACAACGTCGCGCCCGACGCGGTGTCGAAGGCATAGACCGAGTCGTGTTCGGTCGCGACGTAGATGACATTGCGGGCGCCGAGCCCTGGAATCGACACGCCGCTCAAATGAAGCGGCTGCGCGTCGACCTTGCCGTCGGTGTTGAAGAATGTCTGCTTGCCGAAGTTGGTCGCGTTCACCGTCGCCGGCGCCAGCGTGGTCTCGTTGAGGTTCCGGCCGGTACGTGCCACGTCGTTGTGATACGTGACCACGTCGGCGCCGCCGGCCGACATCATGTCGGGCCCGGATAGAACGAACACGGCAGCGATCGCCATCCACGCGAAGCTTCGGCGAAACTTGAACATGCCGACCGCGCACGCAAGCACCGGGCCGCGCGCCCCCAACCCGTTTTCCGGCCCGCGCAGGTCGCCGGCCGTCCACACCCTTACAGTTCTGAGTCGGGCGATCACGATGTTTAGTGTACGCTCTGCCCCAACCCGATGCGCATCACATATTCCATACTCCTGCTGTTCGGCTGGCTGCAGGCCGGCACGACGACGGTGAAAATTCTTCCTTACCCGCTGGCGCTCGAGGCGGCGCAGGCTGCGCTTGCGAGCTGTCAACCGGCCGGTCCGGCGGTCGTCGAAGTGATGGACACCGGGTCGAATCCCAAGGTGATCCTGGTCAGCGACGGCAGCCGCGCGAATTTGATCGAGTTCGCACGGCGGAAGGCCTACACGGTGATCAAGAAAGGTATGTCGTCCGGCCAGTTCGGAGCGCAGGTCGGACCGCAGGGACGTGGCGCGCCGCCGATCGAGGGGGACGCCAGTCTCATTACGTTTGCCGGCGGATTGCCGATCAGGATCGGCGACGAGATCGTGGCAGCGATTGCCGTGTCAGGGCCAAACGGGCCGGCGGCGGACGAAGCCTGCGCCACGGCGGGTGTGGAGAAGATCCGCGATCGCCTGAAGTAACGCGATCGGCTGAACCCGATGGACGAGCGGCGGCGACGGACGGGAGGAGTAATGCGAGCGATCCGGGCACCCGCACTTGGGGCCCGAGGCCACCGCCGCTCATCCTGGTTAGACTCCTCCGTCACTCCGGCCGTTTACTTCGTACGTGCTAGGCTCACCGCGTGATCGTCAGCAAGCCCCATCTGCAATTCTGGTTCGTCACCGGCAGCCAGCACCTCTACGGCGCGGACACACTGGACCGCGTCGCGCGCGACAGCCGCGCCATGGTGGACGGCCTGAATCGCGGCGGCGCGCTGCCCTATCCGCTGGTGTGGAAGCCTACGGTCACCACCGCCGATGACATTTCCGTGACGCTCGAAGCGGCCACGGCGGATCCGGGCTGCGGCGGGGTGATCACCTGGATGCACACCTTCTCCCCCGCCAAGATGTGGGTTCGCGGACTGTCGGCGCTCACCAAGCCGCTGCTGCAGTTTCACACCCAGTTCAACCGCGACCTCCCGTGGGCGGCGATCGACATGGACTTCATGAACCTCAATCAGAGCGCGCATGGAGACCGCGAGTACGCGCACATCACCGCGCGGCTCGGCCTGAAGCGGGCGATCGTCGCCGGCCACTGGGAGGATCCGGACACCGTCCGTCGCCTCGGCGTCTGGACGCGAGTCGCCGCGGCGGTGAGCGAAGGGCGCCGCGCCCGCTTCGCGCGGTTCGGCGACAACATGCGCGAGGTCGCAGTCACCGACGGCGACAAGGTGGCGGCGCAGATCCGCTTCGGCTGGAGCGTCAACGCCTACGGCGTCGGCGAACTCGCGCAGCGGGTCGCGCGTGTCTCCGCCGGCGAGGTCGACGCGCTCATCGACACCTACCGGAGGACGTACGCCATCGACACGGCGCTCCTCGACACGCCTCGACAGCTCGAGCGGCTGAAAGTGCAGGCACGCCTCGAACACGCGCTCCGTGGATTCCTCGAAGCTGGCGGCTATCTCGGCTTCACCACCAATTTCGAGGACTTGTTCGGCCTCGATCAGCTTCCCGGTCTCGCGGCGCAGCGGCTGATGGCCGACGGGTACGGGTTTGCGGGGGAAGGCGACTGGAAGACCGCGGCGCTCGTGCGCGCCATGAAACTGATGGCCGATGGCCTGCCCGGCGGCACCAGCTTCATGGAGGACTACACCTACCATCTCGAGACCGGCCGCCAGATGGTGCTCGGGTCGCACATGCTCGAGATCTGCCCGTCGATCGCCGCAGGGACGCCGCGCGTCGAGATTCATCCGCTGGGGATCGGCGGCAAGGACGACCCGGCGCGGCTGGTGTTCAACGCTGCCGCCGGCGAAGCCGTCAACGCCTCGCTGGTCGAGTTCGGCGATCGCTTCCGGCTGGTCGTCAACGAAGTGACGACGATCGACGCGCCGCACGCGATGCCAAAGCTGCCCGTCGCCCAGGCGGTGTGGATCCCGCATCCGGACTTCACCACCGGCCTCGAGGCGTGGCTCTGGGCGGGCGGGGCGCATCACACCGGCTACTCCACGCAGATCGGCGCCGAATACCTGCAGGTCTATGCCGACCTGCTCGGCATCGAGTTCGTGCGCATCGGGCGCGGCACCTCGCTCGAGCAGGTGCGCACCCAGATCGCGATCCAGGAACTGCTGGCTCGGCGTCAGAGCTAACGACCGGTTCGCGGTCATCGTCTAAGCGACGGGGGCTCGTGTGCGAACAATCACATCCGACATCCGTTGGGCGTTGCGGCTGATCCGCCGGCGGCCCGCACCTGCCGCGGCAATCATCCTGACGCTGGCCGGCGCGATCGCCGCCGTCACCACGACGATCGCGGTAGCGGCGGCCGTGCTCTGGCGGCCGCTGCCGTTCGCCCATGCCGATCGCCTGGTGTTTGCGTGGGAAAACACCGGGGCCAGCGGCGGGACGGAACCGGCCCGGGTCACCGGGTCCCGTTTCGGCGAGTGGGAACACGAGACGCGCGCCCTGTCGTCCGTCGCCGCGTTCGGCAGCGTCGGTTTTCTTGCCGAGGGAGCGAGCGGGCCGGCGATCGTCGACGGGGTCCGCGTCACGACCAACTATTTTTCGACGCTCGGCATCCGCCCGGCTCTCGGACGCGACTTCACGGCGGCCGATGGCGAGCCCGGCGCCACGCGCGTCGTGATCCTGTCATCCGGGCTGTGGCGCGATTGGTTCGGCGGCCGCGCCGACGTCATCGGCGCCGACGTCAGGCTCGCGCGCCTGCCCTTCACGATTGTCGGCGTGATGCCTGACGGCGTCTATCCCGCGTGGCCTGAGAACCCCGCCACCGTCACGCTCGAACCGGAGTCGCGGCGGCTGTGGGTGCCGATCGCACGGACGGCCGCGTTTGCCAGCAATTCGCGGGCGCACGTGCTCGGCGTCGTCGGGCGCCTCGCCGACGGCCGATCGATCGCCGACGCCGAGTCGGAGCTCACCGGGATGGCACACGCCTCGGACCCGGACGCGCACGGCGCCACACTGCGGCCGTTCCGCGATCAGTTCGTACGTGACGCGCGCCTCCCGCTCTTCGCGCTGCTGGGCGCGGCCGCGGCCGTGCTCCTGGTGGCGGCGGCCAACCTCACGGCGCTGCAGGGCTCCGGCATCGAGCAGCGCCGTACGGAACTCGGGGTGCGCGCCGCCCTCGGCGCCGGCCGCGCGAGGCTGGCGCGGCAACTGGTCACCGAGTCGGCGATGCTCGCCGCGGTGGCCGCCGCCGCCGGCCTTGCGATGTCGAAAGCGGCGCTCGCATACATCCCGTCGCTGCTGCCACCCTCGGTCCCGCTCCTGACCGCCCCCTCCCTCGATGCACGCACCCTGCTCTGTGTGTTCGCCGTGTCGGCGTTCGGCACGGTGATACTGGCGGCGTGGCCGTTCGTGCGGATGCGCCAATCGACGTCGCCGGCGCCGCGCGGCATGGCGCCGCTCGCCCGCAGCCGCTGGTTTCGAGTAGCGGTGGTCGCGCAGGTCGCCTTCACCATGGCGCTCGTATCGGCGGCAGCGCTCCTGCAGCAGTCACTGGACGCAGTTCGGCGGCAGCACGCCGGGTTCGCCGTCGACAACGTGCTGGTGGCCCGCGTGACGCTGGCCGGAACGGCTTACAACACGTCGACGGCGCGGGTGCTCACGGTCGAACGCGAGTTGACCGACGCGCTCGGCCACCTTCCTGGCGCCGCCGGCGCGGCGTTCGCCTACGACCATCCGCTCGAGGCGAGCTGGGTCGATGCCTTCACGCTCTCTGGTTCCGCCGCCAGCCGCGACGACGCCTCGAACGCCGCGCAGCTTCGCATCGTCAGCCCGTCATACTTTGCGACCATGGGCGTCACCCTCGTCAGCGGCCGCAGCTTTACCGAGCAGGACGACTATTCACACGACGGGGCCGCGCTGGTCAATGAGGCGTTCGCCGCGCGCCTGCAGGACGGTCCGGCCCTCGACCGCGTGCTGCGAACCGGATCCACCGCGGGAGCCCGGCCGGACGTCCGGCTGCCCGCGGCGTTCCGCATCGTCGGGATCGTCGGCAACGAACGGTTCAGGGGACTCGAGGCGCCGTCCGAGCCGGCCGTGTACATCAGCACGCGCCAGTTCCCCCAGCTGCAACTCGTGATGCTGCTGCGCACGGTCGCTGATCCAATGGGGCTGGCCGCGCCGGCCCGACGGACGATCCGGCGGATCGACGCCGGCCTGCCGGTCGACACCGTGTCGACGCTGTCGGCGATCCTGGCGGCACAGATGGTGACGCGACGGGCGACGACGCACGTGCTGAACGGCCTGGCCGCCGCGGCGGTGGCGCTGGCCGCGCTGGGCCTTTACGGGCTGCTCGCGCTGCTGGTGGCAAGCGGTATCCGGGACACCGGGATCCGCCTCGCGCTCGGATCGTCGCCGACGATCGAAGCGCGGCGGATCGTCCAGACTTGCCTCGGGTGGACGCTGCTCGGAGTCGCCGGCGGACTCGCGCTCGCGGTTCCGGCAGGGCGGCTCGTGCAGGCACTCCTCGTGGGCGTGTCGCCGGAAGACGGGCCGACGTTGGTACGAGCCGCAGCCGTGATCGCCGCGGCGGCGCTGGCGGCGGCGATGCTGCCCGCCTGGCGGGCGGCCCGCGTGGATCCGTCAGCGGCGCTCCGACAGGGGTGACTCAGGCCGCCTCGGCGCCTCGGCGCCTGTCGTCAGTGCGTCAGACCCGGCAGCAGACCGCCGATGCCGCGGCCGAGCAGACCGAAGCCGGTCGCGGCGACGAGGATCCCCATGACGCGCGTCACCACGTTGAGGCCAATCGGACCGAGGCGGGGCGCGATGCGGGCAGCCGAGCGGAACGCGATCCACATGATGAGCGCCGTCAGACCGCAGACGGCGGTAATGATCGCCAGGTCGCGCAGTGCCTTGAACGTCGTCGCTTCAACGATCACCGTCGTGATCGAGCCGGCGCCGACGGTGCCGGGGATGGCCAGCGGCACGATCGCCAGCGTCTTCCAGTGCGCTTCCGGCTCCTCCTCGGCCGAGGCTTCCTCGGCCGGTGTCAGCTTCAGTTCTTCGACCGACACCATGCGCAACCCATACTGCAGCAGGATCAGTCCCCCCGCGGCCTGCAGCATCGCTACGTTGATGCCGAGAACCTGCAGCACGAACCGTCCCGTCCACGCGCAGATGAGCAGGATGACGAGCACCGCGAACGCACTCTGGTTGGCCATCCGAGGCTGGATCGCTGGACCGAAGCGAGCCGACATCGAGGCGAACAGCACCGCGGAACTGATCGGATTCAGGATCGCCAGAAGCGTCGTTGAGAAGAGCACTACTTCGCGCAGGTGCACGGCGCCGCCATTCTAGTCTCATCCGAAAGGCGTCGCCGCACGCCCTATCGTGCGTCGCGCCCGATCAACCGCTGGTAGTCGTCGGGCGTGTCGATGTCGCGCATGATGCCCGGATCGGGGACCTCCAGGTTGTCGACGTCGAATGCGCGCACGACCGTCTTCGCACCGGCCGCCAGATCGGCGGCGCGCAGCGCGGGAAACACACTTCGCGAGAAGACGACCGGGTGGCCGTGACGGCCCCCGTGAGTGGCGCGGACGATTGGCGCGCGCGACAACGGCACTCGCGCGAGGAGAGCTGCAATCGTCGCGGCCGTGATGAGCGGCGTATCGACCAGGGCCACGAGGACGGCTTGGACTTCCGGGCCATCGAAGACGTCGAGGCCGGCCAGCAGAGACGAAAGCTGCCCCCTGTCAGGATTGCCATTGATGACGACCCGTCCAGGAGGGGCGGCGGCCACCTCCGCGACAATCGCGTCAGACCGGGGACGGACGACCACCGCGGTCGCCGTCACGCCACCCTCGCGCAGCGTGTCGAGAATGCAGCGAAGGAATGTTCGATCTCCGGTGCGCAAGAGCGCTTTGGGGGAGCCCATCCGGCTCGACGCGCCGGCGGCCAGGACGATGGCGGGGATCACCGAGTGGATGGTAGCCGTAAAGGGGTAAGACGCCCTAAGCCCTCGATTTTGTTGACTTTCGTGTAGGGATCTCCCTACACTGACGGCGTTTTGAGCTCAGCGTGTGGCCCGGGATGTTCCTGGGAGTTCGCACACCAGCGCTTCGGAGGACACGGGTTATGCCAACCGGGACGATTGCTCGGCTCCTGATTGACAAGGGCTTCGGCTTCATCCGCGACGAAGGAGGCATCGAGCACTTCTTTCATCGCAGCTCGGTCCGTGGGGCGGTGTTCGAGCTGCTGCGCGAAGGGCAGCGCGTGGAATTCACGCCGGAGGATTCCGGCAAGGGTCCCCGTGCCGGCGAAGTTCGTCTCATCGAGGACTGACGCGCGCACATCTCATGCCCGGTGCGGTGGATCGTTCACCGCACCCGGGTCCTTCCCGTTTCTCCTCTCAATCCACTGATTCGTGATGCAACCGGCCGTCCGCCGCCGCCTGGCGGGCCTTGCAGCGGCATTGCTCGCGTCCGGTGTGTGGGCGTTTCTCCACGCGGGGACGTACCTCCAGCACGAAGACGATCTTCGCCATGCAGACGCCATCTTCGTCCTGGCGGGGACGCGTTTCGAACGGGCGCTGGAGGGCTGGGATTTGTACCAGGAGGGGTACGCGCCCGCCATCCTCCTCAGCCCGGGGCAGGACGACGCGGCGGCGGCGATCGTCCGCGCGAAAGGGGTGCACGTCCCGGGTGAAGCCGAACCGGTCCGCGACGCGTTGATCGCGCTCGGCGCTCGACGCGACGCCGTCACGATCGCGGAGGGCGTGGTGGACAATACGGCGGCCGAGGCGCTCATGCTCGGTGAGACGGCGCGGCGCCGCGGCTGGCACGACGTGATCGTCGTCACATCGAAGTACCACACGCGGCGCGCCGGGTTCGCGATGCGGCGCGCGCTCGCGGGAACGGACCTGAGAATCATCATGCGCGCGAGTCGCTACGACGGATCCGACCCGGCGCACTGGTGGCGGCACCGGGGCGACGTCCGCTGGCTCATGCAGGAATGGCCGAAGCTGCTGGCCTATCGCCTCGGGCTGGCCAGCTGACGAGGACCTGGCGCGACGTGGCGGAAGCGCCTGAGAGTCGAACTCAGCCCTCCCGCTCAACGCGGGAGACAACCGGTTTTGAAGACCGGGAGGGCCACCGGGCCCCGTTCGCTTCCTCTTTATCCGAGGGGCTTCGCCCCTCGGACTCCCCTACACCGTCGCTCGCTCGCCGCTCCGCCGGCTCGCGCCGCTCCGGTGGCTCGCGTCGCTGCGCTCGCTCGCGATTTGGATCGCATCGGCCGCGCGATTTGGATCGCATCGCTGCGCTCGCTCGCCGATTGGATCGCGGCGCTGCGCTCGCTTGCCGATTGCCTCGCATCGTGCGCGTGATTATCCATCCAGGAGACGCAAAAAGGCATTGGTGTCTCCGAGATCGTCAAAAACGATGTCTGCTCCGGCCGAGCGGAGCTGCTCGACGGTATAGCTGCCGGTCGCGACGGCGACGGGGGTGGCGCCGGCGACGAGGGCGCACTCGATGTCGTTCGGCGTGTCTCCGACGACGAAGACGTCGGCGGGTCGGATGACGTCGACGTCGATCCCGTGGTCGCGGGCGCGCGCCGCGGCAATCGGCACCAGCTCGTTTCGATTGGCGGCGTCGCCGCCGAAGGCGCCCCACGCAAAGTACTTCCAAAGATCGAAGTGCTCCAGCTTGATGCGGGCCCCCTCGACGAAATTGCCGGTGAGGAGACCAGTCCGCACGTCGGCGCGCGCGGCGAGCGCGTCCAGCAGGGGGCGAATCCCGGGCATCACGTCGTTTACACCCTCGCCAGGGAACTGGATCTCCTCGGCAAGATGCGCGACGTAGCGGCCCCGCAGCTCGTCGAGCAAAGTGGCGTCGAGCGTGTGGCCGTGATTGCGGAGGATGTCGTCGAGAATGCTCCAGTCGGTGCGGCCGGCAAACGTGACCCCGGCCATCGCGTTCTCGGCGCGTACCAGATCCGCGCAGGCTCGATTCATCGCGCGCATGCCGGCGCGGCCGGTCAGCACGAGAGTCCCGTCGATGTCGAAGAGGATCAGATGCATTACTCGGTGAGGTCTGGAGCGTGAGACATCCCTTGATTCTACTTGCGGCGCATCGGGCGGCGTGGCCGACCGGCGAGGACGTTCACCACCCGAACAGACCTCGCCGGCGGGCCTGGAGCTCGCCGCTCGCGGCGTGCAGCACGAGCCGGCGCGACGCGGCGGCGGCGGCGAACCCGGCGTCTTCCGAGATAGCGAGCGTCGCGAGCGCACGCGCCCCGGCAACCCGGGCGACGGCTTCTCCGAACAGCCGTCCCTCGCTCTTCTCGAGCGTCGCGGTGGGGTGTTCCAGAATCAGCAGCACCGGATTCAGCATGACGGCGCGGACCAGGTGCGCGCGCATCTTTATCGCCTCTGACAGCGCGGCCAGCGGCTGATCGAGCCAGCGCTCGTCGATGCCAGCTTCGCGGGCGACCGAGGTCGCGCGGGCCGCCGCGTCGGCCGGCATTGGATCGATCTGCAGCGTCAGCGGCATCGCCAGGTTCTGCAGGAGGGTGACCGCATCGAGCAGGACGGCGCGGGGGCTGACGATGCCGAAGCGATCGAGCCAGGCGAGCCAGTCGTCGCCATCGGCAATCGCCGCCGTGCGGCGGCCGCCGACGCTCACTTCCCCTTCGTCCGGCACCGAGGCCCCGGTCACCAGATTGACGAGGACCTCTGCCGCGCCCGCGTCGAGCCCGGACAGCGAGACCCGCTCGCCGGGGTCGATCGAGAGTTGATTGATTCGCAGCGGGCGCAACGCGCTGTAGTGTTTGCGCACACCCGCGACGTGCAGGACCGCCGCCATTCAGCGGACGGCCCGCCGCCGCTCGGCCACAACGCGAAGCGCCTCGAAATCCGCCGGCGGCAGCACCACCGCCCCGAGCATCCCGGCGCGCCGGCCGACGTTACCGTGATAGTCCGACCCGCCGGTGACCGCGATGCCGAGCGCGGCGGCGAGCGCGCGGTACCGCGCTTCGGTGGCGGCGTCTTGATCGGAATGCCGCACCTCGATGGCGTCGAGTCCGCCGCCGACGAGCCCCGGAATCAGATCGTCGCGATCCGTCAGGCCCGGGTGCGCGAGCGACACGACGCCGCCGGCCTGGTGCACGACGTCCACCACCTCGGCCGGAGTGGCACCGCAGCGCGGCACGAACGCTGGAGCGCCCGGCGTGAGATAGCGCGTAAACGCCTCGTCGCGATCGGCGGCGTAGCCGCCGCGTACGAGCGCATCGGCCAGCTGCGGACGCCCGATGGTGCGGCCGCCGCCGGCGCCGCTGACGATAGCCTCGACGTCGACAGGACAGCCGAGCGCCGCCAGACGGTCGCCGATTTTACCGGCGCGTCGCAGGCGCTCCCTGCGCTGCCGATCGAGAAAGCCGCGGAGCGGCGCCGACTCGACGTCGATGAAGTAGCCGAGCATGTGCACGTCGCGGTCGTCCGCGACCGCGCTGATCTCGATGCCGGCAACCAGTTCGATGCCCGCGGCGCGCGCCGCCGCCCGCGCGGCGCATGAGCCGGCCGTCGTATCGTGATCGGTGATGGCGATGATGGTGAGGCCGGCGGCGCCGGCGCGCTCGACGAGCTCCGACGGCGACAGGCTGCCGTCGGAGGCGGTCGTGTGGAGATGGAGATCGATCAAGCGGAGCTTCCGCGTCGCGGAAGCTACACGCTGAACGACGAGCCGCAGCCGCAGGTCGACTTGGCGTTCGGGTTCTTGATGGTGAAGCCGCCGCCGGTGACGTTGTCGACGAAATCGACTTCCGCGCCGCGCAGGTAGCGCGCGCTGATCGGGTCGACCAGGAGCTTGACCCCGTTCGATTCGATGACGGAGTCGGTCGAGGCGTCCCCTTCGCCCTCGTCGATCATCAGGCCGTACTGGAATCCGGAGCAGCCGCCACCCTGGACGAAGACGCGCAGCCCCGCCTCGGTCTTGTGCTCCTCGCTGAGGAGCTCGCTGATCTTGGTCGCGGCAGATGGTGTCACGTTAATCATGATGCATAGATTATACACTGGGCCTATGGCAGATGCCCTCGCCTACGGACCCCCCCGCCGCACGGCGTCCGCGACCTGTTTGCGGGATAGAAGGCAGCTGGCAGTGGGCCGTCGCCGGTTACCGCCCACGGCTCACTACTGACGAGTTACTCGACCCGTTCCAGCCTCGCGTTCGGGCGTAGGCTCCGGCCGGCTTTGGCAAGGGGCCGGCCGTCCACCATGACAATGTCGGCGGTAAAATCGAAGCGGCCGGCAAAGAGCGACGAGCCGACGCCGTAGGAGTCGACCGGAACGCCCTCGCGTTCGAAACGGCGGATCTTGTCCGGATCGAAGCCGCCCGACACGGAGATCTGGACGCCGCGGAAGCCTTCGGCGTCAAGCGCGGCGCGGACGTTGCGCACCAGGCGCGGATTGACGCCGCGCGGATCGAAATCCCCCATGCCCGGCACGATCGAGCGATCGACCATAGCCTCCGAGGTGTCGAGGCGGACGCCGTGCAGGCGCTCGCCGAGCGCGCGTGCCACGGCCAGCGACGTGCCGACGCAGTCGTTGTCGAAATCGACGAGCGAGATGATCTGCACGTCAGGCGGCATCTGCTCGGCGACGGCCTTCGACGCCGCCACCGTGTCGCCGCCGAACGCGGCGATCAGCGCGTGCGGCACGGTGCCGATGCCCGACGAGCCCCACCATGACGCCTGCGCGTCGGTCGACACCCCGATCGCGCCGGCGATGTGCGCCGCGTAGCCGTCGCCGGTCTGCACCAGCCAATGGTCGAACCGCGCCGGGAAGAACATCACCGGCTTGGGCCACGCCGCCTCGACGACCAGCCGCGTGTTGGTGGACACGCGCGTGCGCCGCGCCAGCACGCCGAGGTAGAGCGTCTCGAGGTGCGCAAACGCCGCGTAGCGGCCGGTGATCAGGATGACGCTCTCGCGCGGCGAGATCCGATCGCCGTCGCGCAGCGCGCACACCTCCAAATCGCTCCACGCATGCCCGTCCGTCAGGCACAGCTTCAGGATCGCGATCGCCTCGTCGATGCCGCCGACCCAGGCCTCCTGCTTCTGGAACACCTGGATGGTGACGACGGGATCGCGGCCCGAGCCGATCAGCACGTCGCGCGTGCGGACGAAGTACTTGTCGGAGTAGTAGCCCGAGCGGAGACGATCGACCGGCAGCGCGAACCGCTCGGGCGGCACGCGCGCCGGCGGCCGCAGCGGCGGCGGCGGTGCGGGACGGTCGGTGATCGCGTCAGCCTCGGACGGAGGCAAGACGCGCGGCCGACGCGGCTTCCACATCTTTGTGCAGGCTGTTTCCGTGCGCGTCCATCGTGACGATGGCGGGAAAGTCGGTGACGTCGAGGTGCCACATGGCTTCCGGCGTGCCGAACTGCAGCAGCGAGACGCCTGCGACTCGATCGATGCAGCGCGCGTAGAACTGCGCCGCGCCACCGATGGCGTTGAGGTAGACCGCGCCCGACGCCTTCAGGCCGGCGAGCGTCTTCGGCCCCATCCCGCCCTTGCCGATGACCACGCGGACACCGTAGCGCTCGAGAATCTCCGCCTGGTACGGCTCCTCGCGGATGCTCGTCGTCGGTCCGGCGGCGGTGACCTTCCAGCCGTCCTCGCCGGTTGGCCTCGGCGCGCCCGCACGCTGTTCCTCCTTCATCACGACCGGTCCACAGTGATAGAGCACCGAGCCGCGCAGATCCACCGGCGGCTCATGGCTCATGAGATGGTGGTGCACCTGATCGCGGCCGGTGAACACGCGGCCCGAGATGAGCACGACGTCGCCGACCTCGAGCGCACGGACGTCTTCGTCGCGGATCGGCGCCTGCAGGCGAACTTCGCGCCCGGTGCGCGGAAAGCCGGCGGCCACCTGTTCGGGGGTCAGCAGCGGCTGCGACGGCCGGTCGCCGTCGCGATACAGCCACTCGGTGATCGCCCCGCTGTTGGCGTCGAGCACGACGCCGAGCCGGCGGAACGCCCAGCAGTCGTAGGCGACCGACACGAAAAAACTCGCCGGCAGGCGGTTGAGCGCGCCAATCTTGCAGCCGATGAGCGAGGTCGCGCCGCCGAAGCCCATCGGGCCGACCGCGAGCTGGTTCGCGGCGTCCATGACGGCGTCTTCCACCGCCGCGAGCCGCGGATCCGGATTGACGTCGTCGAGCGTGCGAAAGAGCTGTTCCTTGGCGTGGAGGTAGCCCGAGGTGCGGTCGCCGCCGACGCAGACGCCCACCGCGCCGGGCGCGCAGCCCTTCCCCTGGGCCTTCCACACCGCGTGCAGGACGGCCTTCCGCACCCCCTCGAGCGAACGATCGGCTCGGCCGAGGTGATCGAGATCGGCGGGCAGCGCGTACTGCGCGTTGGTGTTCTCGCAGCCGCCCCCTTTCAGGATCAGCTTCACCTCGATCGCCTCGCGCTCCCACTGCTCGACGTGGATGATCGGCGTGCCAGGGCCCAGGTTGTTGCCCGAGTTCTCGCCGGTGATCGAATCGACGGAGTTGGGACGGAGCTTGCCGAGCCTGGTCGCCTCGGCGACCGCTTCGCGAATCTGCTGCTTCATCCAGATCTGGTTGACCCCGACCGGCACCCGCACCTCGAACGTCGGCATGCCGGTATCCTGGCAGATCGGTCCTTCGCAGCTCGTCGCCGCGTCGATGTTCTGCGCGATGATCGTCAGCGCCTGGCCGGCGCGCGTCTCCGGAGCCTCGGACGAGAGCGCCAGCCCCATCGCCGTGCGCACATCGGGCGGCAGATCGGTCGAGGTACGGGCGATCAGACGCACCATGCTCTCGAGGAAGGACGGAAGCATACGCGCCAGTATAATTGAGGCAGATGGCCACGCGGATCGAGCGCGATCCTCTTGGCGAGCTGCCGGTGCCCGCCGAGGCGTACTACGGGGTGCAGACGCAGCGCGCCGTCGAGAATTTCCCGATCAGCGGCCTGACGGCGCCGGCGCCGCTCGTCACCGCGACGATTCTGGTCAAGCGGGCCTGCGCGCGGGCCAACGCGACCCTCGGCCGTCTCGACGCGACGATCGCCGACGCCATCGTCCGCGCCGCCGACGAGATCCTTGCCGGACAGCTCCGCGACCAGTTCGTCGTCGACGTCTACCAGGCGGGCGCCGGCACCTCACACAACATGAACGCGAACGAGGTGCTGGCCAACCGCGCGGCCGAGCTGCTCGGCGAGCCGAAGGGTACTTACCGCCGCGTCCATCCCAACGATCACGTCAACATGGGACAGTCGACGAACGACGTGTTCCCGACGTCGACGCGGCTGGCGCTGCTGCTGGTGCTGCCTGATGGACTCGGCGCTGCGGCGCGCCTCGCCGAGGCGCTCGAGGCCAAGTCACGCGAGTTCGCGCGATCGCTCAAGACGGGCCGCACGCACCTGCAGGATGCCGTGCCGATCACCTTCGGCCAGGAGTTCGGCGGCTACGCCGCCAACGTGCGCCACGCGGCCGGAGAACTGCAGCACGCCGGCGGCGCGCTGCACGAGCTCAATCTCGGGTCGACCGCCGTCGGCACCGGGCTCAACGCCGGCGACGATTTCACGAGCGCGGCGATCGATGACCTGTCGCGATCGGTATCGCTGCCGCTGACGCCGGCGCGCAACCGCTTCCGCGTCACGCAGAGCATGGGCGACGTGCTCGCCTATTCCGGCGCGCTGCGCCGGCTCGCCGTCGAGGTGGACAGGGTTGCCTCGGATCTGCGCCTGCTCAGCATGGGCCCGCGTGCCGGCATCGCCGAAGTGCAGCTGCCGGCCGTCCAGCCTGGGTCGTCGATCATGCCGGGCAAGGTCAATCCTTCGGTGCCCGAGATGGTCAACCAGGTCTGCCATCAGGTGTGGGGCTGCGACGCCGCGATCCTCGCCGCCACCGCAGCGGGGCAACTCGAGTTGAACGTGATGATGCCGGTGATCGCCTGGAACGCACTGCACGCGTCGTTGATTCTCCGCAACGCGATGCAGGTGTTCGCCGATCGCGCGGTGTCGGGCCTGCGCGCCGACGAGGCGCGCGCGCGCGAGCTGATGGATCGCAGCACGGCGGTCGCCACCGCCCTGAGCCCCTACATCGGATACGCCGCCACCGCCGAGATCGCCAAGGAAGCGGTCAAGACCGGGCGCTCGATCGCGGAGATCGTCCGTGAACGCCGGCTGCTGCCCGACGCGCAGCTCGACGACATCCTCTCGCCCGAAGCCATGACCTCGCCCGGCATCCCCGGACGCAGGCCTGCATGACCCGCGCGGTCGTCCTGACGCTCGTGTTGCTGTCGGCGGCTACGGCCGGCGCCCAGAAGACAGCGCAGCCCGACAAGCGGCCGCGACTGTTTCCGCCGACGGAGCTCGGTCTCCTGGAAGGTCCCGATCGCGACGCCTGGCAGCGTCCGGATCAGATCATGGACGCGCTGCAGATCGGTGAGAGCAGCGTGGTGGCAGACCTGGGCGCGGGCGGCGGGTGGTTCACCGTCCGCCTGGCGCAGCGGGTCAGGCCCAACGGGCTCGTCTACGCGGAAGACATCCAGCCGCAGATGATCCAGGCGATCGAACGGCGCGTGCAGCGCGAGGGCTTCGCGAAGAACGTCATCACGGTGCGCGGCACCGCCGACGATCCGCGGCTGCCCGGCGGCACGCTCGACGCCGTCCTCATCGTCGATGCCTATCACGAGATCGAGCGTCCGATCACGCTGCTCACCAACGTCCGCGCGTCGCTGAAGCCGACCGGCGTCGTCGCGATCATCAACTCGAAGAAGGACGGCGGCGGACCCGGCCCGACCATGGACGAGCGCATCGATCCGGAGACGGTGATCGCCGACGCCGCCGCGGCGGGGCTCGAGTTGCGCAAGCGCGAGAACTTCCTGCGCTATCAGTACATGCTGACGTTCGGCCCGGCGGCCTCGGCGCGATGAGAGGACTGCCGCCGTTCTTCGCCGACTACCATCGCCTGGTCGCCTCCGAACTGCAACGGCTGCTGCCGCCGGGCGGCGGCCGCGTCGATCAAGCGATGGCTTACACCGGACTGGCGCCGTCGAAACAGGTCCGCGCGGTGCTGGTGCTGCTCTCCGCCGAACTCTGCCGCGGCCGCGCCGATCGCGCCGTGCCGGCCGCCGCCGCCATCGAACTCGTTCACGCCTCGTCGCTCATCCTCGACGATCTACCGGCGATGGACGACGCCCCGCTGCGGCGCGGCAGGCGCGCCAATCACCTCGAGTTCGACGAAGCCACCGCCATCCTCGCCGCGACCGGCCTGCTCAACCTCGCTTACGCGACGCTGCCGCAGGCTTATCCGCCGCCGCTCGCCACTAACCTGACGGCGGTGCTGGCCGGCGCCGTCGGCACGGCGGGCCTGATCGGCGGGCAGGCGCTCGATCTCGAAGCGACCGATCAGGCGATCACCTTCGAAGTGCTCGAGCGGATCCACCGCGGCAAGACCGGCGCGCTGTTCGTCGCCGCCACGACCTGCGGCGCGCTGACCGCCAACGCCGCCGCCGACACGATGGCGGCACTCTCGGCCTACGCCAAAAACCTCGGACTGGCGTTTCAGATCGTCGACGACCTTCTCGACGTGGCGGGGTCGACCGCCGACACCGGCAAGGCGGTCCGCGCCGACGCCCGCAAGACGACGTTCGTGTCGTTCAGCGGCGTCGAGGGGGCGCGGCAGCTCGCGGCGGAGCTGTGCGGCGCGGCGGATCGAGCCCTGGCGCCGTTCGGCGCGCGCGCCGCGCGGCTGCACGAACTGTCCGCCTTCGTCGCGGCGCGGCGATTGTAGCGGCGCGCTGCCCCTCCTGGCTTCCAGCTACACTTACAGCCGCGGATGAACGACGAGCGGGTTGACGAGCTGCGCCAGCAGTTGAAGGCGCTCGGCTATCTCGATGCCGGCGTCGATCGCTTCGTGCTCGGCGGCACACGCGAGCGGCGTGGGCCGATCGCCGTCGCCGCGCGGACGAGCGTGCGCGTCGGGTTGCTGGGCGGAGCGTTGCTCGGACCGTCAGCGGCGCTCGGCCTGGGGGCGCGTCTGCCAGGCCTGCTTGGCGGCGCCCGCGATGCCGCCGTCCTCGCGCTCTATCTCGCGGTGTTCTTTCTCGCGACGATCGCCGCGGCCTCGTTCGTCGTGAGCCTGGCGGCCTCGTTCGCGCGCGCCGGGTCACGCGCGGCCGCCTGGATCGTCAGCGTGGGCGCGCTCGCGTATCTGACGCTCTGGTGGCGCAACGCGAACGCCGGATTCGGCTGGAGCGCTCCGGCGTGGACAGCGTTCGCCCTGCTGGTTGCGGTGGCGATCAGCCTGCTGGTCGGCCACGCCGTCCGGATCGCGACGCTGGCTGTATTCGCCGCACGCGCGACCGGCGCCGAGCTGCCGCCCGTGGCGACGCGATCGTGGCGGGTCATCGCCGCCGGCGGCGCCCTGGCGTTTGCCGGCGCCGCGGTGCTGCTCATGGCGACGACCTCGGCAGACGGCGCCGCGCCGGCCGCGGCTCCGCACCTGGCCGTCGTGTCGAAGGGTGCGACCGTCAAGGTTCTGGCCATCGACGGCATCGATCCAACGCTCGCCGACACGCGCGCCTGGGCGCGCCCGTGGGGATACCGCGGCGTCCGTTTCGCCGTCGATTACGGCGACACCGCGGATCCGGCGCGGACATGGACGACCGTCGCGACGGGCGAACTCCCGGACGTGCACGGGATCCACGCGATCGCGGGACGCCGCGTCGCCGGACTTCGCGGAATGCTCTCGCCTGAAGCGAGCGGCACCGGTCGAGTGCTGCAACAGGCGACCGACCTGATCCGCCTGACGCAGCCATCCATCGCCAGCCGCGCCGAACGCCGGGTGATGACGTTCTGGGAAGTCGCGGCGGCCGCCGGTTTGCGCGGCGCCGTCTTCAACTGGTGGGCGACCTGGCCGGCGACGGCGTCGAGCGGCATCGTCGTCTCGGATCGCGCGGTGCTGCGGCTCGAGCACGGCGGCGCGCCGGATGCCGAAATCTCGCCGGCGGCCGCGTATGCCGATCTCCGATCGCACTGGCCGCAGATCACCAGGGACGCGCAGACGCTCGCGGCACGCCGGTTCGCCGATCTTGCCGATCGTGACGTGGCCGCGATTCTCGTGCGCTCCGCGACGCTCGATGCGATCGTGCTGGGGATGGACACCGCGCTCGCGGAGAAGAACCGGGATCTCGACGTGGTCTACCTGCCCGGACTCGATATCGCGCAGCATGCGTTCTTCGGCGAGCGCGACCGGCCCGCCCCGTCAGCGTCGGCGTTGGCGGCGCGGCTCGCGGCGCTGCGGGCGTATCACGATTTCCTGGGGGAACTGGTCGGCCCGTGGCTGCGGCCGCTGAACACACAGATCGTCGTCATCATCACGGCACCAGGGCGCGTCGCTTCGAACGGCGCGGGACAGCTCACCGTCGGCACATGGAGGGCGCCGCCCGCCATGGACACTCTTTCGCCGCCGCGCAACATGGACGCCGTAGACGCGGAACCGCCGTTCGACGAGGTTCCCAATCCGGTCGGTTCCGTGGACATCGCCCCGACCGTACTCAATCTGCTGGGGATCCCGATCAGCCGCGAACTTCCCGGCATCGCCCTGCCGGCGTCGCCGCTGGCCCCGCCGACGGGACGCTTCGTGGCCACCTACGGCCGGCCGGCAACCGAAGATGCGGCGCGGGGTGGACGGCCGCTCGATCAGGAAACGATCGATCGCCTCCGAAGTCTCGGCTACATCAAGTAGGAGACTGGAGGTCGGGTTCCGGAGGCTGGGGTCCGCGCGGGTCGCGCGGCGCGAGAATCCGTCAGCGCAGGAATCGCCACGCCGCGGGCAGCACAGTCGCGGCGAGGAGGATCTTGATCACGTCGGCCGGCAGGAACGGCGTCAGCCCGGTGGCCACGGCCGCCGACACGCCGAGGTGGGGGACGCCAAACGCCAGCCAGCCCACGCCGCAGGCGAAGATCAGAGCCAGGCCGGCCGCCATCGCCAGCACCGACGTCAGATACCGGCGATCGAATCCGCGGCCGGCGAGCGCCCCGGCGACAAACGCCGCGAAGGGATAGCTCATGAGGAATCCGCCAGTTGGGCCGAGCAGGCGGAGGAATCCCTGCGGCAGCACAGGCGAGGCCGAGAATACGGGCAGACCCGCGATGCCGGCCATGAGATACAGGATCTGGCTGGCCATGCCGAGGCGCGGCCCGAGCGCGGCGCCAGCGAGCAGCACCACCATCGGCTGCAGTGTGAACGGCACCGGCGTAAACGGCAGCGGAATGCTGACCTGCGCGGCGGCGATCGTCGCGACCGTGGCAAAAACCACCGAAGCGCCTCGCAATGGCGTCGACAGGTCGGCGCGGCCGGCGATGGCCTCCAGCAGGGTCCCGTTGGCGAGAGACTCGACACGAGCGGACATGGACCAGAATTCTAGCGTATGCCTACAGCACTGACAATCGCCGGCAGCGACTCGGGCGGGGGGGCGGGCATCCAGGCGGATCTGAAGACATTCGCCGCGCACGGCGTCTACGGCACGAGCGCCATCACGGCCGTCACGGCCCAGAACACCCGCGGCGTGCGCGCCTGGGAGGCGGTGTCGACCGAGCTGGTCATCGCCCAGATCGAAGCGGTCGCCGCCGATCTCCCGCCGGCCGCCGTGAAGACCGGCATGCTGGCCAGTGCCGCCATCGTCGAGGCGGTGGCGGCTACGATCGCCGCCCTCGAGCTGCCCAAACTCGTCGTCGATCCGGTCATGGTCGCCAAGGGCGGAGACCGGCTGCTCGACGAGAGCGCGATCGCGACGATCCGCGTCGAGCTGCTGAAGGCCGCCGAAGTCGTCACGCCGAACGTGCCGGAGGCGGAGGTGCTCGCCGATATGCGGATCGGCGATGTCGCCGCCATGCATGCGGCCGCGCGGCGGATCCTCGCGCTGGGCCCGCGCGTCGTCGTCCTGAAGGGGGGCCATCTCGACGTCGGGCCCGAGGTCGTCGACGTGGTGTGCATGCGGCACGCGACGTTCGAGCTGCGGGGGCCGCGCCGCGCCACGCCGCACACGCACGGCACCGGCTGCACGCTCGCGTCGGCGATCGCGGCGCGTCTGGCCCGCGGCGACGACCCGGAAGCGGCGATCCGCGGCGCGCGCCACTACGTCGACGGGGCGATTCGACACGCGCCGGGTCTCGGGGGCGGACACGGGCCACTCGGACATTTCTGGGCGGGTATACTGAAGTGATGCAGTCCCGTCACTCGATGTCCGCGGCGCCGCTGGACGCGGCGGCGGTGACGGCGGCGGTGGCACGGGACGGCGACGGCGCGGTCGCGACGTTCGTCGGGCTGGTCCGCGATCACAACGCCGGACGGCAGGTGCTGTGGCTCGACTACGAGGCGTACGCGCCGCTCGCGCTGAAGGCGTTCGCGCGCATCGAGGCAGAGGCGGCCGGACGCTGGCCCGAGACACGCCTGGCGATCCACCACCGCACCGGGCGCGTCGCGATCGGCGAGGCCAGCGTCGTCATCGCGGCGGCGTCGCCGCACCGCGTCGAGGCGTTCGCCGCCTGCCGCTACGCGATCGAGCGCGTCAAGCAGATTGCGCCGATCTGGAAGCACGAGCACTTCGTCGGCGGCGAGGTGTGGATCGAGGGGGCGACGGCCGACGTCGCCGACGCGGGGGCGCAGGCGGCGGCGCTGGAGCGGGCGTGTTCGTGACGGTCCGCCTGTTTGCGCGGCTGCGCGAGCTGGCGAGCCGCGACGAGCTGCGGCTCGAAGTCGACGAGGGCAGCACCGCGCGCGACGTGTGGAGCGCGCTGACGCGCCAGTTCCCGCCGCTCGCCGACTACACCCCGGCGGTGTCGGTCGCGGTGAACGAGGAATACGCGCGGCTCTCCGCGAGCGTGCGCGACGGTGACGAGATCGCGTTCCTCCCGCCGGTCTCGGGAGGCTGAGGAATTCACGTGTTAGAGAAACTGACGTCGATCGAAGCGAAGTACGACCAGACGAGCGCGGAGCTGGCGACGCCGGCCGTGCAGGCCGACAATGCCAAGTTCCGCAGCCACTCGAAGGCGATCGCCGAGATGCAGCCGCTCGTCGATCGCTACCGCGAGTACAAGGCGATCGCGGCGGAGCTGGCCGACAACGAGGAGCTGCTCAAGGATCCCGACATGCGCGAGCTGGCGCAGGAGGAGATCGTCCGGCTCACGGCGCAGCGCGATACCGCGCTCGCCGACCTCAAGGTCCTCCTCGTGCCCAAGGATCCCAACGACGCCAAGAACGTCATCCTCGAGATTCGCGGCGGCACCGGCGGCGACGAGGCGGCACTCTTCGCCTCGGACCTGTTCCGCATGTATTCCCGGTTCGCGGAGCGCAACGGCTGGAAGGTCGAAGCGCTGTCGTTGAGCGAGAGCGGTGTCGGCGGCATCAAGGAAGTGATCGCGACCATTGCCGGCCGCGGCGTCTACAGCAAGCTGAAGTACGAGAGCGGCGTCCACCGCGTGCAGCGCGTGCCCGCCACCGAGGCGAGCGGCCGGATCCACACGTCGACCGCAACCGTCGCCGTGCTGCCGGAAGCGGAAGACGTGGACATCCAGATCAACGAAAAGGACCTGCGCGTCGACACCTTCTGCTCGAGCGGCCCCGGCGGGCAGAGCGTCAACACGACGTATTCGGCCGTCCGCATCACCCACCTTCCCACCGGCATGGTCGTCTCCCAGCAGGACGAGAAGTCGCAGATCAAGAACCGCGCGAAGGCGATGAAGGTGCTGCGCTCGCGGCTCTACGAGATGGAACTGCAGAAGCAGCAGGACGCGATCGCCAAGGATCGACGCTCGCAGGTCGGCAGCGGCGATCGCTCCGAGAAAATCCGCACCTACAACTTCAAGGACAACCGCGTCACCGATCACCGGATCGGCTTCACGATGCACCAGCTCGACGCCGCGCTCGACGGCGATCTCACCGAACTGATCGACGCGGCGACCACCCACTTCAACAGCGAAAAGCTGAAGGAAGCGACCGACTCTTCCGCGTAGATGATCGTCGAGCTGGTGAGGCGCGCGCGTGAGCGGCTGCTCGCCGGCGGGATTCCGGCCGACGAGGCGCCCGGCGACGCCGAGGTGCTCGCACGGCACGTCCTCGGGTGGGACCTGACCCAGTACGCCAGCCGCGGGCGCGATGCGGCGCCGGCAGACTTCCCCTCTCGCTACGACGCCCTCATCACCCGCCGCCTGGCGCGCGAACCCGTCTCGCAGATCGTCGGGCACCGGGAATTCTGGGGCCTCGACTTCGAGGTGACGCGTGACGTGCTGACGCCGCGCCCGGAGACCGAGCTGGTCGTCCAGGCGGCGCTGGATCTCCACCCGCCGGCCGAGCGGCCGACGGCTGCTCCGGTCATCGTCGAGGTCGGCACCGGCAGCGGATGCATCGCGGTGGCGCTGGCGAAAGAGCTGCCGCACGCCCATCTCATCGCCAGCGACGCCTCGCTGGCGGCGCTGACGGTGGCGCGCCGCAACGCCGCCCGTCATGGCGTCAGTGCGCGCATCGCGCTCCTGCACAGCTCGCAGATTCCGCGCGGATACGACGTCGAAATCGTCGTCTCGAATCCGCCCTACATTCCGCTCGGCGAACGGGCATCGCTGGCGCCGGAAGTACGTGACCACGAGCCGGAGCTGGCACTGTTTGGCGGCCAGGATGGCCTCGAGGTCTTGCGTGCATTGCTGCGAAACCTGCGGGGCGATGTCAGTGAGAACGGACGACTGATCGTCGAGGTGGGCTACGATCAGGCGGCGCGGGTCAAGGCGATCGCCAATCCGCGGTTCTGGGCGTTTGAGCGCGCCTATCGGGACCTGCAGGGCATCGAGCGCGTCCTCGTGTTCCGCGCCCTGCGTCCGCCGGATGGCGACTTCAGCGACGAAGGCGGATGGAGCGAACCATGAGCAGCGACTGCCTCTTCTGCAAGATCGTCGCGGGCACGATCCCCGCGCCAAAGGTCTACGAAGATGACGAGGTCATCGTCATCAGCGACATCAACCCGCAGGCGCCGCTGCACGCGCTGGTCATTCCGCGGCGCCACATCGCCACCTTGAACGCGCTCACCTCGGATGACGACGCGCTGGTCGGGGCGATGCACCGCGCCGCGGCCAGGGTCGCCCGCGACAAGGGATTCGCCGAGCGCGGCTTCCGCACCGTGTTTAACACGAACGCCGAAGCCGGCCAGACGGTGTTCCACATCCATCTGCACCTGCTGGCGGGCCGCGGCCTGACCTGGCCTCCCGGATAACGTGCAGATCCGCGAGCTGAAGACGCTCGACGAGTGCCGCCAGGTCGCCGCGCTCGAGCGGCAGGTCTGGGGTTACAGCGACAGCGAGGACGTCGTCCCGCCGCCGGTGCTGATCGTCTCGATCAAACGCGGCGGCATCCTGCTCGGCGGCTTCGACGCCGCGAACGCGCTGCAGGGGTTCGTCTACTCGCTACCCGGCATCAAGGACGGGCGACCGATGCAGTGGTCGCACATGCTCGGCGTGACCGCCGAGGCGCGCAACAGCGGACTGGGACGGGAATTGAAGCTCGCGCAGCGCCGGCGCACGCTGGCGATGGGCCTCGATCTCATCGAGTGGACGTTCGACCCGCTGCAGGCGCTCAATGCCCACTTCAATTTCGCCCGGCTCGGCGTGGTCGTCGAGGAATACGAAGAGAACGTCTACGGCGACTCGAGCAGCCCGCTTCACCGCGGGTCGCCAACCGATCGCTTCGTGGCCGAGTGGCGCCTGCAGGAGCCGCACGTCGAGCGGCGAATCGCGGCCCGCGGCATCGGTCTGGTTCGCGACGCCTCGGTCGCCGCGGCCCCGCTCGTCAACCGCGCCGTCCCCTCCGGCGGGCGCCTGGCGCCCGGCGAGGCCGACTTGACGTGCGGCGAACGCCGGCTGCTGGTCGAGATCCCCGGGCACTACGACGAGATGCTCGTGGACGAACCGGCACTCGCGCTCGACTGGCGGCTCGAGACCCGGCGCCTCTTCCTGCACTACCTGGCGCGCGGCTACCGGGTCGTCGACTTCTTTCTCGCGTCGGATCGATCGCGCGGCCAGTACCTGCTGGCGATCGACAACAGCCGGAAGGGGTAGCCGGAAGCCGGCCGCTACAACAGCGGCGGCAACTCGCGCAGCGAGCGGATCACCGGTACATCAGGCGGTGCGCCGGCCGACAATCCAGAACGCACGACGAGCACCCCGCTCATGCCGAGGGCAAGCGCACCCGCAATGTCGTGCGACACGCTGTCGCCGACCATCACGGCCTCGGCCGCGGCGACGCCGGCACGCCGAAGGCCTGCTTCGAAAATGCTCGGGTGCGGCTTCATGTAGCCGTGCTCGGAGGACGAGATCGCGACATCGAACAGACCATCGAGGCCGAAATGACGCTCGAAAGTGGCGAGCGATCGCTGCGTGTTGGAGATGAGCCCGATGCCGTAGCCGCTCGCCCGCAAGTCCCGCAGCACGTCCGGCACTTCCTCATAGAGCGTGAAGTGATGGCAGACGCCCCACGCCTCGTAGAGGTCGGTCGCCGCGCGAATCACGCCCGCCCCGCGGCCGCCCATCCCTTCGATGATCCGCGCCGTGTAGTCGATGAAGATGCCCGGATCGTACTCGTGGCCCTCGCTGTGGAGCGGGGCCGACGCTGCCGCCACCGCTCCATCGAAGAGCGCCGCGTCGACCGGCACGCCGTGGCGCGCGCAGGCGTCGGCGTAGCCGCCTCCCTGAAACGCGGGGCCGGGATAAATGAGCGTGAAGTCGACGTCGAAGAACACCGTGCGCGTTTTCATCCGGCCGGGCCGACCCACCGAGTCACTCGCCACGGGGTGAGGCGGGACCCGCCACGGCGACACAGGCCCGCGACGGATCGAGAACGGCGGCGGCTGCCGCGTTGACGTCGTCGAGCGTCACCCGCCGCAGCAGGTCGGGCAGACGCCGGTCGTAGTCGAGTCCCAGTTCGAAGAACTCGCTGGTCTGCAGGAAGACGGCGATCGCCGCATTGTTTTCGAGCATGCGGGGAATGGACCCGATCAGGTACTGGCGGGTCTCGAGCAGCTCGCGCTCGGTCGCGCCGTCGCGCGCCAGCGCGCCAACCTCGGCGTCGATGGCCTCGAGCGCGCGCCCGACGTTCGCCGGATCGACACCGGCGCGAATAACCAGGGGCCCAGGACCGAGACTCGGGTCGAACGAGCTGAACGCGTAGTACGCCATCCCCTGCCGCTCACGGATGTTCTCGGCCAGCCGGCCGCCAAGGCCGAACTGCCCGAGGATCGTGTTCATCATCCAATGCGCGCAGTAGGCGGGATCGAGGCGATTGACGGCGACGAAACCGTAGGCGATGTCGGACTGCGACTTCTCGGGCATCTCGACCGCCAGGCGCGCGCCGAACGAGGGGTGGGGCGTTGGGACGCCGCGCTCCCCGCCAGCAACAGCGGTCCAGTCCGCGAACACCGCGGCGACGCGATCGACCGCTTCCGACGCCCGTACGTCGCCGACGACGACGGCCGACAGCGTCGCGGGAGCGAAGCGCAAGGCGGCCTGCGCCAGCAGTTCGTCGCGCGTCAGCGCCTCGACAGCGGAGATGGTCCCCTTGGCCGGCCGGCCATAAGGATGGCCCGCAGGATAGAGCAGCGCCTGCAGCGCCTCGCTGGCCCGCACGCCGGGATTGTCCTGATCCTGGCGAATCGCGGTGATCGTTTCGACCCGCCGTTTCTCGATCTCCTCGGGCGGAAACGAGGGGTGCCGCACGATGTCGGCGAGGATGTCGACCACCGGTCCGAAGTCCTCGCTGAGGCACGTGCACGACAGCGCCGTCACGTGCCGGTTGGTGGTGACCCTGAGCGCGACGCCGCGATCGTCGAGGCCATCGGCAATGTCGCTGGCCGATCGGGAGGTCGTGCCGCGGTCGATGACGCGCCCGAGGAACCAGGCCAGTCCGGGTCTCGTGTCGGGCTCATAGAGACTGCCGGCGCGAAAGGCGAGACTAATCGTCACGGCGGGTGAAAATGCCGTTTCCTGCACGGTCGCCACCACGCCGTTGTCGAGCCGCTGCCGCAGCGGCGCCAGCCCGCGCGCGACCGTGGAACTCACGCGTGGCGCTCCAGCGGACGGAACCACCCGACGGTTCGGCGGTCCGCGGCCAGTCGCCGCGCCGCAACCCCGGCGACCTGTTCCGTGGTGACGGCGGCGAGCCGGTCGGCGACGGCGGAGAGGTAGCCGGGGCCAACGACCGTCTCGAAGTAGCCAATCTGGTGGGCAACGTTGGTCACGCTGTCGTTCTCGAACACCAGCCTGGCGCGGAGCTGGCGCTTGGCGCGCGCGACCTCCGCTTCGGTCAGGCCGCCGGTCCGCACGCGCTCGAACTCGGCATCGGCGGCGGCCTCGACGGCTGCCGGCGACACGCCGGCCGCGATCGTCAGCGACACGGAGTAGAGAAACGGCTCGCTGGTGGCGATGAGCGAACCGGCCACGGCCGAGGCGAGGCCGCGCTCGACGAGCGCGTCATACAGCCGCGCCTTGCGCTGTGGCGGCGTTCCGCGAAAACTCGTCCACAGGTTCAGCCCCTTGGCGCCGGTCAGCGCGGCGTCGAGCACCAGCATCGGAAAGAAGTCCTCGTCGGTGGCGGCCGGCGCATGCCACGCGTACTTCAGGTAGGCGGTGGTGCCTTCGCGCTCGATCAGCACGCGGCGCTCACCGACCTGCCGCGGCTCGGCGGGACGGCGCCGGCGCACCGGCGCGCCCGCCGCAATCGGCCCGAAATGCCGCTCGGCGCCCCTGAGCACCTCGTCGGTGTCGACATCGCCGACGACCACCAGCGTGGCGTTGGCCGGCGTGTAGTGGCGGCGATAGTGATCGTAGAGGTCGTCGCGGGTCATCGCGCGCAGATCGTCGATCCACCCGATGGTCGGATGCCGGTACGGGTGCGCGCGAAAGGCGGAGGCGGTCACTTCGGTGTCGAGCAGCTGATCGGGATCGTTCTCGCCCCCCTGCAGCTCGGAGATGATGACCGTCCGCTCGGATTCGCATTCGGCCGGATCGTAGAGCCCGTTGTGCATGCGCTCGGCCTCGATGAACAGCAGCGTATCGAGCGCATCCCGGCCGGCGGTCTCCAGATACGTGGTCTGGTCGATCCACGTATAGCCGTTCCAGGTCCCGCCGAAGCGTTCGACGATGCCCTTCATCTCGTCGCGCGGGATGTTGACCGTCCCCTTGAAGTTCATGTGCTCGACCCAGTGCGAGACGCCGGTGAGGCCGGGCCGCTCGTCCCCGGAGCCGACCCGGTACCAGCACCACACCGACACCAGCGGCGCGGTGTGCAGCTCCTGGGTGAGGACCGTCAGCCCGTTATCGAGGTGAGCCGTACGCACAGGCCCATTATATTGGCCGCGTTTCGTCCCCTCGCGCGGCGGCGGAGCCATCCCTGGCGAATTCTGTACAATTGAGAGATATCCATGGCCGACTGGAAAGACACGCTCAACCTGCCCCGGACGGGGTTCCCGATGAAGGCGAACCTGCCGACGGCCGAACCGGAGATGCTCGAGCGGTGGGCAGGCATCGATCTGTATGGGCAGATCCGGAAGGCCAGGCGCGGCGCCCCCCGCTTCGTGCTGCACGACGGACCGCCGTATGCCAACGGACAGATCCATCTCGGCACCGCCCTCAACAAGATCCTGAAGGACTTCGTCGTCAAGTCGCGGACCATGGCGGGATTCGACTCGCCGTACGTGCCGGGCTACGACTGCCACGGCCTGCCGATCGAGCTCAAGGTCGATCGCGAGCTGGGCTCGAAGAAGCGCGAGATGAGCATGGCCGACTTCCGCCGTGCCTGCCGCGCCTACGCCGAGCGGTTCATCGGGGTGATGACGAAGGAGTTCCAGCGCCTCGCCATCTTCGGCGACTGGGACCACCCGTACCTGACCATGAACTTCAAGTACCAGGCGGCGATCGCCCGGGCGCTGGGCCGGTTCGTGGAGAAGGGGCTGGTCTACAAAGGGAAGAAGCCGGTGCACTGGTGCATCCACTGCCGCACCGCGCTCGCGGAAGCCGAAGTGGAGTACGAGGCGCACTCGTCGCCGTCGATCTACGTGGAGTTCCCGCTCTCGCCCGACAGCAGCGGAGAAATCGCCCGCCGCATTCCGGAACTGAGCGGCCGCGACGTCTCGGTGCTGATCTGGACGACGACCCCCTGGACGATCCCGTCGAACCTGGCGATCGCGTTCCACCCCGATTTCGACTACGCCGCCTACGAGGTCGGCAACCGTGCGGTGATCGTGGCCGAGGCGCTCGCCACACGGGTGGCCGACGCCGCAGGCACGACGTTCGGCGCTCCCGTCGCGCGCTTCAAGGGGGCGCTGCTCGAGCACATCCGGTTCCAGCATCCGCTGTACCCGCGCGTGTCGCTCGGCGTGCTGGCCGACTACGTGACCCTCGACACCGGCACCGGCGCCGTGCACACCGCGCCCGGCCACGGCGCCGACGACTTCATCACCGGCGTCCGCTATGGCCTCGACATCTATGCCCCGGTCGGACCGGGCGGACACTTTCTCGACACCGTCGACATGTTCGCCGGACAGCGCGTGTTCGACGCCAATCCGCACGTCGAAGCCGCGCTGAAAGAGCGCTCGCGGCTCTGGCACCGCGCCGATTTCGAGCACCAGTACCCGCACTGCTGGCGCTGCCACAACCCGGTGATCTTTCTCGCGACGTCGCAGTGGTTCATCCGAATGGACGGCGAGCCGGCCATCGAGACGTCGAGCGGACGAAAGACGCTGCGGGCGGCGGGACTCGAGGCGGTCGATCGCGACGTGAAGTGGATTCCAGCCTGGGGCCGGGATCGGCTCTACAACATGCTCGCCAACCGGCCGGACTGGTGCATTTCGCGGCAGCGCGCCTGGGGCGTGCCGATTCCCGCGGTCGACTGCGCGGCCTGCGGCGAGGCCGTCCTCACGCCGGCGCTCGTCGATCGCGCGGCATCCGTGTTCGACGAATACGGGGCCGATGCCTGGTACGAGCGACCGATCGAGGAATTCCTCCCCGCCGGACTGGCCTGTCCGTCCTGCGGCGGCACGTCGTTCGAACGGGAGCGCGACATCCTCGACGTCTGGTTCGATTCCGGATCGAGCCACGAGGCCGTCCTCCCCTTCTACCCGGATCTGCGCTGGCCGGCCGAGATGTACCTGGAAGGCAGCGACCAGCACCGCGGCTGGTTCCAGAGTTCGCTGCTGGTCGGCCTGGGCACGCGCGGGCGGCCGCCGTTCAGCGAAGTGCTGACGCACGGGTTCCTGATTGACGTCGATGGCCGCAAGATGTCGAAGTCGGTCGGCAACGTCATCCTGCCGCAGGACGTCATCAAGGAGAGCGGCGCCGAGATCCTGCGGCTGTGGGTGGCGATGAGCGATTTCCGCGAGGAGCTGCGCGTCGGCAAGCAGATTCTCGCGCGCGTCATCGAGGCCTACCGCAAGTTCCGCAACACCCTGCGCTATCTCGCCTCGAACCTGTACGATTTCGATCCGGCGGCCGATCGCGTGCCGGCTGCGGATCTCGCAGAGGTCGATCGCTACATCCTCTCGAAGTACGGCGCCATGGCCGACGCCGTGGTGCGGGCCTATCGGACCTACGACTACCCGACCATCTTCCAGACGCTGAACCAGTTCCTGACCGTCGACTTGAGCGCGTTCTACGCGGATGTCTCGAAGGACCGCCTCTACACCCTCGCGGCGGGCTCGCGCGAACGCCGATCCGCGCAGACGGCGATGTCCCTGATGGCCGACGGACTGGCGCGGCTGCTGGCGCCGATCCTGCCGGTGACGGCGGACGAACTGTGGAAGCACCTGCCGCCTGCGGCGAACCGCGAACCGAGCGTCCACCTGACGCTGTTTCCGCCTGACGGCGCGGCGCTGGTGCAGGCGGAGGTCGACGAGCGATGGGATCGGCTGCGGGCCATCCGCGACGAGGTGAACCGTGCGCTGGAGGCGGCCCGGCAGGAGAAGGCCATCGGGACGTCGCTGCAGGCCCACGTCCGCCTGAGCGCGGGCGGCCAGGCGGCGGCGCTGCTGTCGCGACACGACGCAGACCTGCCGATGCTTTTCATCGTGTCGCAGATCACCCTGCAGACGAGCACCTCCGACGAGGTCAGCGTCTCGATCGTCCGCGCCGACGGGCAGAAATGCGATCGGTGCTGGCGGACGGTGACTGACGTGGCGAAGGACGGTCAGTTCACCGGCCTCTGCAGCCGCTGCGTCGAGGCGCTGACGACTGGTGACGGCAAGGTGCTCGCGTGATCCCGCCGGCCGACGATCGCGCCCCGGCCCTGGAGCTGCCGCAGCGTCCGCCGCTGATGCGCCTCGCCGAACTGTCGGCGATTGGCACCGTCGTCGTCGTGGATCAACTGAGCAAGTTCCTGGTGCGCTCGACCATCCCGCTCTACGCGAAGCGGACGATCATCCCGCGGCTGCTCGATTTCACGCACGTGCAGAACACCGGCGCCGCGTTCGGCGTACTCAATGCGGCGGACTTTCCCTACAAGTCGGCGCTGATGATCGGTATCGCGGCGCTGGCGCTCGTGGCGATTTCCCTCTACGCCCGCCAGCTCGGCTCGCACGAGAAGCTGTCGCGCTACGGCCTCGCGCTCATTCTCGGCGGCGCGTTCGGCAATCTGATCGACCGCGCCATCGCCGGACACGTCGTCGACTTCGTGGACGTCTACTGGGGCGACGCCCACTTCTGGGCGTTCAACGTCGCCGACGCGGCGATTACCGTCGGCGCCATCCTGGTGCTGATCGAGATGGTCGGGTTCGGACGGCGGCATGCACCGCAGGCAGCGTGATGACGACGATACGCGTCGAGGTGCCGCCCGATCAGGACGGCGCGCGCCTGGATGCGTTCCTGGCGTCGGCGATTCCTGATCGATCGCGCTCGCAGATCCAGAAACTCATCAAGGATGGCCGCGTCGCCGGGCCGCCCGGCACGTTCCGCGCGAGCACGCCCGTGCGGTGCGGTCAGGCGTACGAGGTCGAGGTGCCGGCGCTCACCGAGCCGAAAGCGCTGCCCGAGGACATCCCGCTGCCCATCCTGTACGAAGACGCGGATGTCGTGGTCGTGGACAAACCCGCCGGGATGGTCGTGCATCCCGCGGCCGGACATCCCGACGGCACACTGGTCAACGCGCTGCTCCACCATGTCGACGATTTGAGCGGCGTCGGAGGCGAACTGCGTCCCGGAATCGTGCATCGGCTCGATCGCGGGACCTCAGGGGTGATGATCGCGGCGAAGCACGACGCCGCCCACCAGGAGCTGGCGCGGCAGTTCCACGACCGCGAGATCGACAAGGAATACGTCGCGCTGGTGTGGGGTGTCGTGCAGCAGGGCCGCCGCATCGACGCGCCGATCGGCCGGGATCCCGGCGACCGGCAGAAGATGTCGACGCGCGCCCGACGCGCGAGGAGCGCGGTGACCCGGGTGACCAGGGCCGAGCACCTCCGCGGCGCCTCACTGCTGCAGCTCGTGATCGCCACGGGACGGACGCATCAGATCCGGGTTCACCTGAGCGTCATCGGCCATCCCGTCGTGGGGGACGCGACCTATGGCGGCGTCCATCGCCGGGTCCCGCACGACCTGCGAGCCGTCCAGCGTTTGAACCGGCCGTTCCTGCACGCGGCGCGCATCGCCTTCACCCACCCTGGCGACGGCCGGCGCATGGAATTCACGGCACCCCTGCCCGACGACCTGCGCTCCGTCCTCGACGAAATCCGGGAGCGGCAGGCTCCCGCCGAGGAACAGACGTAGCCGTGCACCCGACCTCTTCGATCCAGGAGCGAGCATGGGCGATGCAGAGACGCTGAATTCCGAACGCGTGTTCAGTGGCAAGGTCTTCGACGTCGATCGCAATCAGGTCACGATGCCGAACGGCCGCACCGTGACGCTCGACGTGGTGCGGCATCCCGCGTCGGTCGTCATCGCACCGGTGCCGGAGCCCGGCAGGATCATCCTCATCCGGCAGTTCCGGTATCCGGTGAACCGCTTCCTGTGGGAGCTGCCGGCGGGCAGCATCGATGCCGGCGAACGCCCGGAGCAAGCGGCGCGCCGCGAGTGCCACGAAGAGATCGGGCTCGTCCCCCAGACGGTGGTCCGCCTGACCGCGCTCTATCCGACGCCGGGCTACTGCGACGAAGAGATGATCTTCTTTCGCGCGTCGGCTCTGGAGAAGAGCGACGAGCCGGCGCACGCCGACGAAGACGAAGACATCGAGGTCCGTACGTTCGAGTTGCGCGACGTCCGCGACATGGTGCGCCGCGGCGAGATCGTCGACATGAAGACGATCGTCGCGCTGTCGCTGCTGTAGCGGGCCGGCTCTACGCCGCGTTCGCGGCGTCGAGCATCACCTCGATGGTGGCGACGTGGATGTCGACGGTGTCGGCGGGCTCGGCCGCGTATCCGCCCGCCAGCACGGTCACGAGCGGCGTCCGCGCGCGACGGGCAGCGGCCACGACGAGGCGGTCGCGCTGCCGCAACCCCTCCTTGGTCAGCGCGAGTCCGCCGAGTCGATCGTGCTCGTACGGATCGGCGCCGGCCAGATACACCACCAGATCCGGACGGCTCGCCATCACCTGGGGCAGCGCAGCGGCAAGGCGGCCGAGATAGGCGCGGTCGCCGCTGCCGTCGGCGAGCCCGATGTCGAGGTCGCTCCGCGGCTTGAACAGCGGGTAGTTGTGCTGCTGGTGCATCGAGAAGGTGAACACGCCGGCGTCGCGCTCGAAGATCATGGCGGTGCCGTTGCCGTGGTGCACGTCGAGATCGACAATCGCGGCGCGCCGGATCTCCGACGAACCCTGCAGTGTCCGAACGGCCACGGCCACGTCGTTGACGGGGCAGAAGCCTTCGCCGTGATTGGCGAAGGCGTGATGCAGTCCGCCGCCCAGGTGAGCCGCCAGCCCCCCGGAGAGCGCGGCGCGGGCCGCATCGAGCGTGCCGCCCGCCATCAGGCGAAACACGTCGGCCATGCCGGCGCGCCAGGGAAGCTCGAGCGTCGCGATCTCGGCCGGCGTCAGCTGTTCGTCGCGCAGCCGCTGCAGGTACTCGCCGGTGTGGGCGAGCGCCAGCTGTTCCCACGACGCCGCCGCCGGTTCGGCGAGGGCGACGCGGGAGGCGATGCGGCCGGCAACGAGACGGTATTTCGTCGTCGGCCAGATGTGGCCGGGAAGCGAGAGTTCGTAGGCCGGCGAATAGACGACCGTCACACCGGCTGCGCGTCGGGAGCGACGGGCATCGGCACACGGGTCTGCGCGGCGCTCGGCTGCAGCGCGATCGCAAGCACTTCGACGATGTCGGCCACGTAGTGGATCGTCAGCTCGCGGCGGAGCTCCTCGCCGAGGTCTTCCTTGACGTTCTTCTCGTTCTGCCGCGGCAGGATCAACTCGGTAATCCCGTGGCGGCGCGCCGCCAGCACTTTCTCCTTGACCCCGCCGACCGGCAGGACCCGGCCCGACAGCGAAATCTCTCCGGTCATGGCGAGATCGCCCCGCACCCGGCGGCCGGTGAGCTGCGACGCCAGCGCGCTGACCATGGTGACACCCGCCGAGGGGCCGTCCTTCGGCACCGCGCCGGATGGGACGTGCAGGTGGATTTCCGAATCCTTGTAGAAGGCGGGATCGACGCCGTACTGCTGGGCGTGCGCGCGGAACCACGACAGCGCGGTACGGGCCGACTCCTTCATCACGTCGCCGAGGTGGCCGGTGAGGGTCAGCAGGCCGCCCCCCTGCATTCTCGACGCCTCGACGAACAGCACTTCGCCGCCGGCCGGCGTCCAGGCGAGGCCGACGGCCACGCCGGGGTCCTTGGTGCGGTCTTCGATTTCCTCGTCGAGGAAGCTCGGCGCGCCGAGCATCTGGACGACCAGGTCGGGGGTGATCGACACGTTCGCCTCGTCTCCCTCGGCGCGGCGGCGCGCGACCTTGCGGCAGAGCGCCCCGATCTCGCGTTCGAGGTTACGGACGCCGGCCTCGCGGGTATAGCCGCGGATGACGCTGGCGATCGCCTCGCGCGTGAACTCCAGTTGCTCGGGGGTGAGCCCGTGGTTCTTGACCTGCTTGCCGATGAGGTGCTCGAACGCGATGGCGAGCTTCTCTTCCTCGGTGTAGCCGGCCAACTCCAGCACTTCCATGCGGTCGCGGAGCGCCGGTGGAATCGGATCGAGCACGTTCGCGGTGGTCAGAAAAAGCACTTCCGAGAGATCGAACGGGACGTCGAGGTAATGGTCGCGGAAGGTGTTGTTCTGCTCGGGGTCGAGCACTTCGAGCAGGGCCGAGGCCGGGTCGCCGCGGAAGTCGGAGCCGAGCTTGTCGATCTCGTCGAGGATGAACACCGGGTTCTTCGACTCGGCGCGCCGGATGCCCTGGATGATCTGGCCGGGCAGCGCACCGATGTAGGTGCGGCGGTGCCCGCGGATCTCGGCCTCGTCGCGCATGCCGCCGAGCGACACCCGGACGAACTTGCGGCCGAGCGAGTTGGCGATCGAGCGCGCGAGCGACGTCTTGCCGACGCCGGGAGGCCCGAGGAAGCAGAGGATCGGCCCCTTGACGTCAGGATTGAGCTTGCGGACGGCGAGGTACTCGAGCACGCGATCCTTGACCTTGTCGAGGCCGGAGTGGTCGGCGTCGAGCACCTGCTTGGTGCGCACCAGATTGATCGCGTCGTCGGTGCGTTTGGCCCACGGCAACGCCACGAGCCAGTCGACGTAGGTCCGCGACACGGTGTATTCGGCGGCGGCGACCGGCATCTTCGACAGACGCTCGAGCTCGCGCAGCGCTTCCTTCTTCACCGGGTCCGGCATGCCGACCGCTTCGATCTTGGCGCGCAGATCCTCGATTTCCTTGGCCTGCTCGTCTCCCTCGCCGAGCTCCTTCTGGATCGCCTTCATCTGCTCGCGCAGGAAGTACTCGCGCTGGTTCTTACCGACCTCCGACTGCACCTGCGACTGGATCTTGGAGCCGAGCTCGAGCACTTCGAGCTCCTTGATGAGGATCCGGTTGAGCGCATCCATCCGGGCGCGCACGTCGAGGGTGGAGAGGATCTCCTGCTTGATCGGCGTGCCGATGGTGGCCAGGCTCGACGCGATGAAATCAGCCAGCTTGCCGGGATCGGTGATGTTCGCCGCCAGGGTCTGGAGGTCGTCGGAGAGCAGAGGGGAGAGCGACACCACCTGCTGGAAGTTGCTCTTGATATTGCGCTGCAGCGCGTCGATTTCGAGATGGTCCTCGTCCCGCAGGATGTCGGGGGCGAGGGTGACCTCGGCGCGCAGATACGGGCGCGACTGGCCGACACGGCCCAGTTGCACGCGCGCCAGCCCCTGGACAATCAGCCGGAGGCTGCCGTCGGGCAGCTTGAACATCTTGTGGATGTGGGTGACGGTCCCGACCGGATAGAGGTCGTCCTGCAGCGGTTCTTCGAGCGCCGCCTCGCGCTGCGTGAACACGCCGATCAGCTGGCCGGCGGTGTTGGCCTCCTCGACGAGGCGCACCGAGGCCTCGCGCGCCACCGCGAGCGGCATGAACGAATTGGGGAAGAGAACCGTGTCGCGAAGCGGCAGAACCGGCAGATCGGGGGGAATCTGGGGCGGGCGGTCGAGCTCGGAACTTTCCTCGGCTGGCCGCCCCTGATCGGTCTCACTCATATCGAATGATCGGGTGATCAAATAATCGGAAATCGGGTGATCGCAACGTCAGCTTACCCGAGTACGCGATCACCCGATCGCCCAATCACCCGATTGGGGTTCAACCCTGCATGTCGATGAACAGCGAGGCGGCGCCCCGGCGCTGCGCCATCAGGCGATCGCGCTGCTGCTTGACTTCGCGGGCTTCCTCGCAGTCCTTGCAGCGGACCGCGAACGGGAGCGCCCGCAGCCGCTTCTCGCTGACTTCGTCGCCGCACTCGAAACAGTAGCCGTAGGTGGCCTCTTCGAGACGCCGGAGCGCCTCGTCGATCTTGTGCAGCGTCTCGGCCTTCATCTGAATCAGTGCGAATTCGATTTCGTCCTGAATATCCAGCTCAGAGCTCTCGGCTGCGTCGAGCACGCCCTGGACGGCGCCGTTGGCACCCTCCGCGCGGACGTCTCGCATCCGGCCCTGCACCTCGCTCATGATTTCCCGGCGGCGCTCTTCGAGGATCCCCTTCAGTTCGCTATACCGAACAGGGTCCATCGCCTGTCGCCCCTGTGCCTTTGCCGCGTTATGACCGCTCATATGACCGACTCCTTTCCGTCCCGGCTCGACTCCCCGCTTCCTCAAGTCGCGAGCCCCTATGCAATGAATACGCCATCTATGAAGCCCTGCAGTCTACCGTATTTTGTTGAGCTGTTGCAACTGGGCTCCGGCGTTTGTTGGGGGTTTAGACGCGCGACAGGGCAATTTCGGTTCTTGCTCGCGTCCGAATTCGTGGACGCGACCGTTCGCTACTGGAGAAAGCGCCGGCCGATCGAGGCATTCGGGTAAATGCCCCGGCTGGCGAGCTGCCGGGCCGCCAAGCTGCTCCCGGTCCGGAGCCAACGCTCGTATATCCGGAGGACATCACGGCCGCGGGACTGCCCGGTTTGCTCGCTGACGTCGGTCAGCACGTCCATGAAGGGGACGAATCGGCGTCCGAGCTCCGCGTAGACCTCGCCCAGGGCGTCTTCTTCGCGCCTGGCGAGCGAGGCATAGGCATACTCCCCCATGCTGACGTAGTAGTCGACGTCGACGAACCGGCGGTGCAGGCTGTCGGAGTAGAAACCGGAGACGAACAGGGAAAAATCTGCCAGGTTGCGCAGCCGCGCGCGCCGCTCCAGACCGTCGACTTCGAGCGCCCGCGCCAGCCTCAGGGCGAGCGGCTGTCCGTGATCGTCGTTGAAGGGGATGCGAGTCTCCGGACTGACGAACCGGCAGAGCAGCTCCACCAGGTAGTACGACGTGAGGCCTCCGGCCGCCAGGTGCTGGCGCGCCAGGGCACCTTCGATGTGGTCCCTGAAGAACTCCGCCGGGCTCTGCTCTCTCAGGAGCGGTCGGTCCATCACGCCTTCCTCCCCTCACTGCAGCAAAGCAGGTACCTTCGAGAAACCAGCGTTTCTGCTCGGTTTTCCGGGTTGTCGCCAGACGATTGGCGGCGACGCCTGACACTTTTCGACGACGGATGGTATAATGGCGGTTTGCGACGGAGTGGAAGAAGACACCATGGCGAAGCGCTGCGAAGTCTGTAACAAGGGGCCGGTCGTCGGCCGCAAGATCAGTCACGCCCACAACGTGTCCGCGCGCCGGTTCGAGCCGAACCTGCAGCGGGTGCGGGCGATGATCAACGGTGGCGTCCGCCGGCTGCGCGTCTGCACCCGTTGCCTGCGGTCGGGCAAGGTCGTCAAGGCGGCGTAGATTTCGAATGGCGAGGACTGCTCGTCGGTGTCGCTGATGCGCGAAGCCATCTCCACACCTGACGCACCTGCCGCCATCGGGCCGTATTCGCAGGCCATCAGGGCCGGGAATCTGCTCTTCCTATCAGGCCAGATCCCGCTCGATCCGAAGACGGGCCAGCTCGTCGACGGCGGGATCGAGGCACAGACCCGTCAGGTGTTCCGCAACATCGAGGCGATTCTCAAGGCAGCCGGAGCCTCCTTCGACCACGTCGTCTCGGCGTCGGTGTTCCTCGCCGACATGAACCAGTTCGGCACCGTCAACGAAATCTACGCCACGCACTTCTCGTCGCCTGCCCCCGCCAGAGCGACCGTGCAGGTCGCCCGCCTCCCGAAAGACAGCCTGGTCGAGATCCAGGTCACCGCGGCCCTCTGAGTCGCGCCGCCAACTCCTCGAACTCGATCGCCGTTCGTTTTTCGTTCGTAATCTGAGTTGTAGGTCTCGAAGCGTCCTACCGCGACGCGCGTTCCACGTCCACCACACCGTCGACGCTGCGCAGCGACTTCATCACCCGCTGCAGGTGCTTGACGTCGCTGATCTCGACCGTCATGTCGATCCGTCCCCGTTGATCGGCGTCGGAGGTCGCCTCGACGTTGCGGATATTGGTGTTGATGCCGGCGATCTTCGACGTCACGTCGGCAAGGATCCCCTTGCGGTCCTCGACGTGCAGGCTGAGGCGTACCGTGTACGGCGCGACGTCGGTCCCCTTGTCCCACTCGACGTCGATCTTTCGATCCGGGTCGTACAGCAGGTTCGTCACGTTGGGGCACGCCGCCGAGTGCACCGAAACGCCCTTGCCGCGCGTGATGTAGCCGACGATCTTCTCGCCGCGGATCGGGTTGCAGCAGCGGGCGCGGAACACCATGAGATCGTCGAAGCCGCGGACCTTGATCTTGTCTTCCGCCGGCCCGAGCACGCGGCGGACGACGTTGGCCACCTGCGCGATCGGCCCCGACGACTCGGGGGCCTCCTTCAGCTGTTCCTGCGGCACGAGCTTCGCCAGCACGCTCTTGATCGCCAGCTTGCCGTAACCGAGTGCGACGAACAGCTCCTCCGCCTTGGAGAAGCCGTACTCGCTCAGCGCCGGCGCGAGGGTGTCGCCGTCGAGCAGGCCCTTGGGGCTCAGCCCGTAGCGCCGTGCTTCCTTCTCGAACACCTTCTTCCCGAGATCGAGGCTGCGCGACTTCTCCTCGGCATGGATGTAGTGCTTGATCTTGTTGCGGGCGCGGGACGTCGTCACGAAATTGAGCCAGTCGCGGCTCGGGTTGTGTCCGGGCGCCGTGATCACCTGCACGATGTCGCCGTTACGCAGCCGGGTGCGCAGCGGCACCATCTTGCCGTTGACCCGCGAGCCGACGCACTGGTGGCCGACATCGGTGTGAATCGCGTAGGCGAAGTCGACCGGCGTCGCGTCGCGCGGCAGGGCCTTCACTTCGCCGGCCGGCGTGAAGATGTAGACCTCCTCGGGGTACAGCTCGATCTTGAGGTTCTGCAGGAACTCCTGCGGGTCGCGGACCTCCTGCTGGAACTCGAGGAGCTGCCGCAGCCACACGAAGTACTGCTCGTCGCGGCCGGCCCCCTGCCGTCCTTCCTTGTACTTCCAGTGCGCGGCGATCCCTTCCTCGGCGACGCGGTGCATCTCGGCGGTGCGGATCTGG
>DASXLB010000050.1 GCA_036496585.1 Vicinamibacterales bacterium | reverse complement strand
GCTCCACTTCCCCGCTCCCCCGCCCCGCTCCTTTCTCAACCTCTCGCACACCCCGTTTACCACGCCAGCGGCGCCGGCGGATCCGCGAGCGACTGAAAGCGCACCACCACTACCCCATTGCGGTCGAGCCGGGCGGCGATCGGGATCAGCCCGGCCTCCACGAACGCGTCGACGTTGCGCTCGCTCAATACGACCTCCGCGCACGGCTGCAGGCGGCGCTCGCCGTCATGCTCGAACACGTAGGCGGGCAAGTCGTCGATGTCCCGCTCGTCCCCCGGCTCCATCTCCCAGCCGCGTGCCAGGAAGGCACGGCCGACCACCAGCGCGGTCGCCAGCGACGCTGATGCCCACAGCAGCTGCTCGGTCTTCGGCGCAGCGTCGAACTCCTCGAACCCGAACGCCTCGATAGGATCGCTCGTCCGCCCGTACGGCATTCGCAACAGAACCCTCGGCGCCGCCATCGCGATCGACCGGGCCGTCGCCGTCCGCCGAAGCGCCGTCCACTCCGCCGGCACGCCCGCCGGATCCAGCCCGAGCCGCGGATCGGCATCCCCCAGAAATGCGGCGCCGCCGCGCGCAGCCACGACTCCGAGCGCGGCAAGCAGCCCGACGTCGGCCGTAGACGCGCCGAATCGAAACAACCCGACGAGCGCCGTCCATCGCCTCCCGTCCACGCTGGCGCGCGGTCGATTCACCGCGATCTCGTGGAGACCGGTCTTCGCCAGGTCGCCGCCGGATCCGACGATGTCGGCGAGGAGCTCGTCGCGTGTGGCGTCCAGCAGATGCACCTCGAGGCTGTCGTCGAGCTCCAGGCTCGTGACGAGCCATCGCACACCTCGCCACGCCGCTTCCAGCGCCTGGAACGCCGGCGCGTGCAGCAGGCCCCGCATCTCCTCGGCGATGGCCCCGTCAACCGCCTGCCGGTGCGCAACCGTCGCGGCGGACGTGTCCTTGACGACGTGCGGCGCGACGGCGTCGCGGATTAGTGCATCGATACCACTGGCGGCGGCGGCCGGAGGCGTTGGCGAGGTACCGAGCAGCCGCGCGAGCTGATCGCCGCCCGGCACAGGCGGAGTTGTCGCGCGCGTGTCCCGCAGGCGCTTGAAGCGATCGAGCCGCGCATACAGGCGATCGGGATGAAAATCGTCGACCTGCTCGAAACGGATCTCCACGTCGGCGAGCGCGACGCGCGGCCCGATCCGGCGCATGACGGCGTCAAAGGTGTCGACGTCGATGCGGTGGGTGGCGCGGCCGCCAAACGTCCCGCGCTGCTCGCCGGACGTGCCGCTGAAGTCGCCGACGACGAGCAGCCGCATCGGCGCGGCGTCGTCACGGCGGCGCGCGTTCGGGCCGAAGTCGACGTCGAAATCAAGGCGTCCAGGCATGCTGCTCCTCCGCTGGCGCCGCAGTCTGCAGCAATCACCCGCCGGACGCAAGCGACCTCGTCGCACACGGTTACGCGACGCTTCACATTTCTGCACGTTCTGATATCCTTCGTGCGGTTCCACATCGACACGGCTTCGGAGGATCGCGAGTGAACGACTCGTTTGGTGCAGAGACCCCGGACTTTCTCGACGTCGGCCCGCAGATGCCGGTGCCCGACACGCTCGAAGCGAGCGACTATCCGGAAGAAGAGCCACAACCCCGGGTTCGCCGTGAGGGACTGCCTCCGAGCTTCCGCATGCGGCACGACAAGCACTATGTGGAGGAATTGATGTCCACGCCGACCGATCGGGCGCCGTCCCCGGCGCGTACGCTGCCGGCGGCGCGCACCACGCTCAGCGACGAGTTGCTCGACGCGGCGCGGCCAACGCCGGAGCGGCCGTCGGCCGCGGCGGTGGACCTCATCGCCAGCCGGATCGAAGCGGCCGTGGCGCACAGCGCGATTTCCAGGACACACGGCGTCTCGCCCGATCTCGTCGATCGCTCCGTGCAGGCCGAACTGCAGCGCGTCGCGAGGCTCGCGCGCGCCATCTCGATCGCCGCGCGTGACGGCGAGCCGCAGCGGCTGGCGGTCAACGCCGGCGATCTCGCCACAGCGGTGCGCACGGCCTGCGTGCGGGTGGCGCGCCTGAACGGCGCCGACTGCGCCGTCGCCGCCGAAGATTCCACGTTCACCGTCGCCGGCGAACGCGCGCTCGTCGTACAGGGCGTCGCCGGTACGGTCGACGCGCTGCTCGATCTCGCCTGCGTACACGGCTCGCAGGACAGCTTCGACGAAGGCGGGCCGCGGATCACCGTGAGCCTGCGCGCCGTCAGGATCCGGCCGGCGTTGATCGTCGACATTTCCTGCACGAACCTGTCGCTGCCGGCGGGGTTTACCGAGCACGGCTTCGAGAACCGCGACGACGAGTTCCGGCGCGCCCCCGCCGCGGGGATCCTGCTGGCTGCCGCCGCACACGTGGCGCGGATGCACGGCGGCCGCGCCGATGCCAAGCTCCAGGCCGGTGCCGTCACCATCACCTACGTGTTTCCGCAGGAAGCGCCCCGACCACCTCAGTAACCGCGCGCGGGCACCGGCGGGGATCGCGCCCGATCGCCTATAATCGCGCCGCCGCGTGACGACTCCGCCGAGCGCATCGCACGATTCCGCCGTCGACATCGGCGAGCTGCTCGACGGCGGCGCGTTCTCCGGATATCAGCGGCTGCTGGTCGCGCTCACGGCGATCACCGTCATCTTCGACGGCGCCGACAACCAGCTGCTCGGTGCCTCGCTGCCGGTCATCATGCGCGAGTGGCAGCTGCCGCGCGCCGCGTTTGCGCCGGCGCTGGCCGCAGGCCTCTTCGGGATGATTCTCGGCGGGGGCGTGGCCGGCGTGTTCGGCGACCGCAGCGGACGCAAGCGCGCGCTCCTCGTCAGTGTCCTCGTCTTTGGTGTCGCGACCGCATCGGTCGGATTCGCCGCGACGGTACCGGCCCTCGCCCTGCTCAGGTTCATCGCCGGCCTCGGCCTGGGCGGTGCGCTTCCCAACGCCGGCGCCCTCGCGGCCGAGTTCGTGCCGCGGCAGCGGCGGACGATCGCCGTCACCCTGGCGATCGTCTGCGTCCCGCTTGGCGGGACGGTCGCGGCGCTGCTCGCCGTGCACATGCTCCCGACCGTCGGCTGGCGCGGATTCTTCCAGATCGTCGGAGGGATCCCGATCGCGCTCGCGCTGCTCCTGGCGTGGACGCTCCCCGAATCGCCTCGCTACCTGGCCCAGCATCCCGACCGAGCCGGCGAACTCCACGCGCTCGTCGCGCGCATGGGACACCGCGTCGGACCCGGACAGACGATCGTCGATCGCCGCGAGCGCAACGCCGGCGGCGGCGTTCGCGCGCTGCTCTCGCCCGACTACCGCCGCGACACGGTGCTGCTGTGGGCGGCGTTCTTCGCGTGTCTGCTGTCGGTGTACCTCGGCTTCAACTGGATCCCGGCGATGCTGACCGGCGCCGGGTTGCCGGCGGCCGTCGCGGGGACCGGACTGACCGCCAACAACCTCGCCGGTGTGGCCGGCGCGCTGGGAGGCGCGCTGGCATTTCCGCGGTTCGGTTCGAAGCGGGTGATGCTCGGGCTCGCAGCGGCCGCGACAGTGTCAGCGATCGTCGCCGGCTGGCTGCCGATCACGCCGGCGCGGTCGACACTCTCGATCGTCGCGACAATTGCGCTGGTCGGCGCGTTCACCAACGCCGTACAGACGACGCTCTATGCGCTGGCCACGCACGTCTATCCGACGCCGATGCGCGCGACCGGCCTCGGCGCGGCGCTCTCGATCGGGCGCATCGGCGCGGTGCTCAGCTCCTATGCCGGCACGGCGGCGCTCGATCGCGGCGGCCCGTTCGCGTTCTTCCTCCTCACCGCCGTCGCCATGCTGGTGGTGTTCGGCGCGCTGGCGGCGCTGCAGCGCCACCTGCCCCCAGGGGCCGCGGCAAAAGCGTGATCCGCCTGACAGGATCGATCCTGCGTAAGAAGTGCCGGCCCCGGATGATTTCGAGCCGCACACGATCGGGAAATCCCCGCAACCGCCGGCGGCAAACCACTTTCGCGGCGCGCACTTCGCCCGGCGACGGTGTGTGCGCCAGGCTGGCGCGCTTCGTGAATTGACAGGCCCCGCATGTCGGACCAGGCACGGGGCTGGATGACGGCGGCATCGTGCACCGAGGGGCCTCGCCCGTCGGTGACGTTCTCGGACTTGCCTCGACGGCACCGGGGCGAGATGGTGCGGTTGGCGATCGTGGCCGCCGCGTCTTCGGCCTACTTCATCACCCTGATGATCCTCTCGCGGCCGCTTCCGAGCCGCAGCCTCCTGAACGACGCGGCAACGCCGAAGGGCATCGGCTCACGTCCGATCCTGGTCGATGCGCGCCTGACCGCCACGACCCCGCCGGCACGGGTCCGCGCGCCGCGGCTGCGGCGGCCGGTGGAACTCGCGGCGCTGCAGGAGCCGCCGACGGCGATTGACGCGACACCCGATGAAGTCGAGGCCCCACGGCGCCGGAACGTCTTCAGCCGGTTCCTCCGCGGCGTGTTCCACGTCCAGTCCGCGAGCACGAAGCCGACTCCGATACCGTAGGCGTCGAGTCTTTCAGACGCCGCTCGGTGACGAGCGCGCGCTGCTCGCAATCAGAATGCGTACTCCATGCCGACCAGCGGCGTCAGCCGGTCGGTCAAGCCGGCGTGGTTCGTCGCAAACCGCAGATTGAAGTTGAGCAGCAGCCGCCGCGCCAGGTTGGCCTTGAGGCCGATCGAGCCGCTGGTGGCCCAGAAGCTGTCGGTCGTGAAGCCGAGGTCCTGAAGCGGGACGCTGCCGAACGGACCCTGCGCCACGAACTGGAAGGTGGTCAATCGCGGCGAGTTGAGGAACTCCTGGCCGAGGACGTCGAAGATGACGGTCAGTTTCGGATTCACCGTGACCTCGGTGCCGGCGGCGAACTGAAACTGGTCCGGCAGGTCGGCGCTGATGTTCTGGCGCACGTCGCCGGCCAGCACGCTGCTGCCGTTCCACTGGTATCCGACGTTGAGGTGGGGCGACAGCGCGCCCACCGTCCCCGACAACGCCGCAAACGGCCTGGCGCCGAACGCGCCCGAACCGAGCAGGTTCTGCTCGTCACCCGACGGCAGATGCAGGTCGACTCCCGCGGCGACCGCGAGGCTCGATTTGCGGATGACGGTCCCCTTGGCGCGCAGCAGGACGTCGCCAACCCCTGAGGCGGAGCCTTCGGCGAAGTACTGGCGCGCGGTGCCGTGATTGTCGGGGGCCGTCGGATCATAGAAATAGTGAACGCCGAGGTTGGTGCCAGTGCCGACCCGCTCGATGGTCGCGTTCGACAGCAGCGACACGTGCGTGCGCACGAGCGGTACAGCCGCCGACACCTCGAGGCGGTCGGTCAGCCCGTAGGTCAGCGCCCAGGTCATCTGCGTGAGGTCGGCCTGAATCGTGTTCTCCGTGAAGATGACGTCGGACCGCCCGGGCGTCGACTGATAGTTGTCGTGCCTGAACACGGCGGGCACCTGGCTGAGCGACGTGCCGTCGAGATGATCGAACGAGAAGAACTGGGCATTGGCGCCGAAGGCGATCTGTCCCTTGCCGATGGTGTCGCCGCGGTCGCTGAGAATCGGGCCGAAGCTTTTCGTCGAGCGGACGAAGGTGCCGGTCGATTCGTCGAAGCGATAGGTGAAGCCCGAGGCGGGCGACGGCAGCGGCACCGCGGTGAGCTGACTGGTGAGCGCGATGTTGATCAGGCGGAAATCCGACTGGAACGAGCTGTTGAAGTGGGCGGCGTGGTTGGTGCCATCGAGCTGAACGTCGTCGCTGCTCACCACCAGACCGTTGGGACCGAAGATGTCTTCGAACAGCGTCGACAGCGTCGCCGGACGGTTCTGTGCCGCGGCGGGGGCGGCCGCAGCGAACAGGCAGGCACACAACATCACGCAGCATTTCTTCATGCAGGATTCTCCTGATCACTCATTCAACGGGACACGAATCGTATGGAGTCGATGACCCAGGCATCGCCGGATCGGTGCACGTCCATCGTCGCCTGGGCGGTGCTCTGCAGCTGTTTACCCTCGACCGTCACGACGGTGTAGTTGCGGACGAATACGATGCGTCCCGTCGATCCCGACACCGACACCTGCGGATCCGACGATTCGACCGAGATCCGCGCCGCCTGTTCGAACTGCTGCCGCAGCGCCGATTCGGCGTTGCCGCCGAGCGACGGCCAGATCCGCTTCAACTGGTCGAGGCTCCTGGCCTCGAGCGCCGCGCGATAGCGGCGCAGCAGGTCAGCGGCACGCTCGGCGTTCAGCACCGGGGGGCCAGCGGGTGTCGCCGCTGCGGCTGGCGTCGGGGCTGGCGGGACGGTCGATGTTGCCGGCGGCGTCGGAATGGTGGCGGGCGGCGACGAGATCGGAGGCGTCTGGCTGGTGGCTGTCGGCGCCGGCGGCACGGGCACGGGGGTACTGGGCGCCGGACTCGCAGCGGCTGCGGCCGGTCTCGTGTCGACGGGTGCCGAGGGGGGCGGGGCGGGACTGGCGGGGACGCTGCGCGTCCCGCTGGCCGGCGGTGCGCCGGCCTCCGGCGCGTCGTGGCGGCGCGACTGCCGTCCGGGCGCATTCCGCGCCTCGACGGACCGTGCCGCCGAGTTGTCGGCGTTGGCGCTTCTGGTGGCAGGCTCGGGTGCTGACGTCGTCTGGGGTGAGGGGATGACTACGGCACCCGATGCCGTCGGCACGCTCGTCGGCGGCACGCTCGTCGGCGCCACGCTGGTGGCGGGCGCCTGCGTGACGGTAGGCGCGCTCTCCGGCTGGCGGTTCGACTTCCAGAGGACGAACACGGCCAGCGCCAGCGCCCCGACCGTGGCGCCCACCAGGAAGCCGCGGGCGGTGCTCCCCTGTCGCGATGGCGCCTCTGCGGCTGCCGGCGTCACCGCGGACGGCAGCGATGGCGGCACCGTCGGCACGATCCGCTGCGTCGCGTCGGGTCGCGGCGTCAGCACCGTCGGCGCGGACGCAACGGACGGCACCGCGGTCGCCAGGGGCGACGGCGTCGACGGACCGGTCAGGTGCGTATTGGTGCGCAGCGTTTCCAGGTCGTGGCGCAGGCTCGCCATGTCGGGATACCGCTCGTCGCGCAGCTTGCCGAGCGCGTGATCGATGATCGCCGTCAGCTCGCGCGGGACGGCCGCGTCGATCTTCCACAGCGGCTCGGGCACTTCCTGCAGGATCTTGTAGAGCGTGGAGGCCGCCGAGTCCCCTTCGAACGCCCGCCGGCCGCCGAACATCTCGTAGAGCACCACACCCATCGAGAAGACGTCGGACTGCTGGTCGGCGCGCTCGCCCCTCACCTGCTCGGGCGACATGTAGTTCAGCGTGCCCATCATCATGTTGCTCTGGGTGAGCTGCGACGAGATGAAGCGGGCGAGGCCGAAATCGAGAATCTTCACGCCGCCGGTGCTGGAGATGAAGATATTGGCGGGTTTCAGATCGCGGTGGATGACGCCGTGGGCGTGGGCGAACTCGATCCCCTGGCACATCTCGATGGCGATGTCGACCTTGCGCCAGAAGCCCATCTTTTCTGGACGGGCCAGCCGGCGCTGCAGGTCCTCGCCGTCGAGGAACTCCATCGCGAGGAAGGGGCGCCCCTCCTGCTCCCCGAGGTCGTAGACGGTGACGATGTTCTTGTGGGTGAGCTGAGCAGCGGCGCGCGCCTCGCGGAAGAAGCGCTCGCGGACGTCAGGGTCCATCTCGCTCGAGGCCAGCACCATCTTCAAGGCGATGACGCGTTGCAGAACGGGATCCCAGCCGCGGTACACGACTCCCATCCCACCCTGCCCGAGACGGTCGTCGAGCCGGTACCGACCGAACATTTCGGCCATGTGAACGCCAACTTTACCCTGAATCCTGGCCGTGCAGAAGAAAACTGCGCTCGTGCCGCCCTGCGCCTCAGCGTGCAGCGGCCTCGAACGCCGCGGGATACACCGTGATCTGCGGCGCCTCGCTCAACGCCGCGTCGATCGCGACCACGTCGAAGCGACAGGGACGGTCGGCGACCTGCCGGCGCGCCAGATAGTCGATCGCCAGACGCGCCAACCGGCGCTGCTTGGCGCGGGTGACGCTCTCGGCGGCCGTGCCGAACTCGTCGGTGGCCCTGGCGCGCACTTCGACGAACACGAGGGTGTCGCCGTCCTGCGCCACGATGTCGATTTCGCCGCACTCGGTACGGTAGCGGCGTTCAAGAATGACGTACCCTCGCGCGATCAGCTCGCGCGCCGCCAGTTCTTCGCCGATGATCCCGAGCTGCTGCCGTTCGAGCGTCATGGCCCCTGCCCGCTCGCAAGGGCTGCGCCAGCGCCCTCAGGGTCGGGGACGGGATGCGACGTCGGCGAGCGCTTCGTCCAGGACGTGCAGCGCGGCGTCCGCCTGCGTCCTGGTCAGCACGAGCGGCGGCGCGAAGCGGACGGTGTTGCGGCCGGCCCCGAGAATCAGCACGCCGCGGCGGAACATCGCCTGCACGAGGGCGTTGCGCTCCTCGATCGCCCGCTGTTTCGTCTGGCGGTCCCGCACGAGTTCCACGCCAATCATCAGCCCCTTGCCGCGCACATCGCCGATCAGGGGGTGCTTCCCGGCCAGCTCCCGGATGCCGTTCATCAGGTGCTCGCCGACGAGCGCCGCGTTCTGCACGAACTGCTCGCGAAGCAGCCGAATCGTGACCAGCGCCGCCGCGCAGGCCACCGGATTGCCGCCAAACGTGCTCGCGTGGGCGCCTGGCGGCCAGTCCATCACGTCGCGCCTCGCACAGGTGACGCCGAGCGGCAGACCCGACGCGATGCCCTTGGCGATGTTGACGATGTCGCCCGTGATGCCGAAGTGTTCGGCCGCAAACATCTTCCCGGTGCGGCCCATCCCCGATTGCACCTCGTCGAGCACGAGCATGATCCCGTGCTGGGCGGTCAGCTCGCGGAGCCCCTGGAGAAACGCCTGCGGCGGCACGAGATAGCCGCCCTCCCCCTGGATCGGCTCGACGACGATCGCGGCGACCTCGTCAGGCGAGGTGAGGTGGACGAGGAGCTGGTCGCGCACGTACGACAGCGACGCCTCCGCGCACGCGTCCGCACTCCCGTTGAAACGATAGGTATCGGGATACGGCGCGTGATACACACCGGGCATCAGCGGACCAAAACCGCGTCGCTGCACCGATTTGCTCGAGGTCAGGGCCAGCGCGCCGAGCGATCGGCCGTGAAAGGAACCGAGAAAGGCGATGACGTTCGGGCGCCGCGTGTGATACCGCGACAGCTTGAGCGCGGCTTCGGTGGCTTCGGTGCCGGAATTGCCGAAAAAAGTTCGGACGGCGCCGGCGATGGGCACGAGCGCCGCCAGCTCCTCGGCGAGGCGGACCTGTGGCTCGTAATAGAAGTCCGTCCCCGACATGTGGATGAACTTCGCCGCCTGCTCCGAGATCGCCTTGACCACCTCGGGATGCGAGACACCGGTCGAGTTCACCGCGATACCGGCGGCGCAGTCGAGGAAGGTGTTGCCGTCGACGTCCTCGACGATCGCGCCCTCGCCGCGCGCGATGACGAGCGGATAGTCGCGCGTGTACGACGGCGACACGAACGCGGCGTCCCGGTCGATGATCGCTTTGGCCTTCGGCCCGGGAAGAGGTGTCTTGATCTCCGGGGCTTTCATTTTCGCTTCCAGCGTGTCCCCGACGGCGTGTCCTCGAGCACGATGCCGCGGGCGTCGAGGTCGAGGCGAAGGCTGTCGGCTTCGGCGAAACGGCGGGAGGCGCGGGCGGCCTTGCGGGCCTGGATGAGCCGCTCGATCTCCTCGACCGGCACCGGCGGCTGCTCGTTTTCGGCGTGGCGGAGCGACAGGATGCCGAGCACGCGGTCGAAGCGGCCGAAGGCGTCGCGCACCAGATCGCCGTCGCCGCTCTTCATCTCGCCGGCGTCGATCGCCGAATTGAGCGCGCGGACCAGATCGAAGACGACGCCGAGCGCGGCGGCGGTGTTGACATCGGAGCGGATGTGCTCGGCGAACGCGGCGGACGCCTCGTCCAGCCTCGGCGCCGTGGCCGGATTGGCGGCGCCGGCCGGCAGCACCTCGAGCCGCGCCAGAAAGTCGGTCAGCCGCTTGAGCGACTCCTCCGACTGGCGCATCAGCGCCCACGAGAACTTCAGCTGCTTGCGGTAGTGCGTGCCGAGATAGAGGTAGCGCAGGGTCGACGGGCGGAAACCCTGGGCGCCGACGTCCCCGAGGTTGTAGACGTTGCCGAGCGACTTCGACATCTTCTCGTTCCGGACAGCGTCAGCCTCCTCGTCCGTCTCGATCATCAGGTGCTCGACGTGCACCCAGAATCGCGAGAACTGCTGCTTCGTCGCCCCTTCCGCCTGCGCGATCTCGTTTTCGTGGTGCGGGAAGATCAGGTCGACGCCGCCGCCATGGATGTCGATCGGCAGCGGCCCGAGCAGCTCTTCGGCCATCGCCGAGCACTCGATGTGCCAGCCGGGCCGCCCGGGCGGCAGGCCAGGCTCCCACGTCGGCTCGCCCGGTTTGGTGGCCTTCCACAGCACGAAGTCGCGGGCGTCTTCCTTTTCGTACTTGTCGGAATCGACGCGCGCGCCGGCCTTGATGCCACCGTGGTCGAGGCGCGCCAGCCTGCCGTAGTCAGGGAAGGTGGAGATCTTGAAATAGATCGAGCCGTCGCCGGCGTAGGTGTGGCCGTTCGCCTCGAGCGCCCGGATCATGCCGGCCATCGCCTCGATGTGGTCGGTGGCGCGCGGCGAGTGCTCGACCGTCTCGAGCCCGAGCGCGGCCGCGTCGCGTTCGAACGCCTCGACGAACTGCTGCGTGTATTCGCGCAGCGGCCGTCCCGACTTGACCGACTCGACGATCGTACGGTCGTCGACGTCGGTGAAATTGCGCACCTGGACGACGCGATAGCCCTCGAACTCGAGGGCGCGGCGCAGCACGTCGAGCGCGACGAACGTCCGGAAATTGCCGATGTGGCCCCGCGCGTAGACGGTGAGGCCGCACGTATACATCCGCACGGTCTGCCCGTCAGACGGGACGAACGCCTCTTCACGACGGGTCAGCGTGTTGTACAGACGCACGGTTCACTTCTTCGCATGATCGACGGCGACGGTCACCTCGCCGTCGGTCGCCGAGAACACCAGCGAGATCGCCGAACGGGGCTCCCGCTGTGCCATCGCCGCGACCACCGCCTGCGACACGGCGGCGGTCGTCGTCGCCGGCGCGTTGACATACTCGGCGAACTTGACCGCCAGTTCGACCGCGACCTCGCGCCAGGGCGCGGACGCGGGGATCGTCAGGCGCAGATCCACGCGCCGCGTCGACTCAGCCATCCTGACAATTCTATAGCGAAATATGCCCGAACAGCCGGCGCGCCGCACCGGTGTCGGCCTCGATCTGGGCGCGCAGCGCGTCGACGTCGGCAAACTGCCGTTCGTCCCTGAGCCGCTGGACGAACGACAGCCGCACCCGCGCGTCGTAGAGATCGCGTCCCCCTTCGAGCAGGTGCGTCTCGACCAGCACGTGGTCGACGTCGCCGAAGGTCGGACGCACGCCGACGTTCGTCACCGACGCACAGGCGATCCCGTCGACGGTCGCCACCGTCGCGTAGACGCCGTGCGGCGGCAGCAGCTCGTTGGCGGTGTCGAGGTTCGCGGTCGGAAAGCCGATCTCGCGGCCGCGCGCCTGGCCGCGCACGACCGTGCCGTCGATGAAATAGTGGTGGCCGAGCAGCGCGCCCGCCTCGTCGACGCGCCCTTCCGACACGAGCCGGCGCACCCTGGTGCTGCTGACGACGAAGTCCTTGTAGCGGACCGGATCGATCTTCTCGGCGCGGAAGCCATAGCGGGTCCCGAGCGTGCGCAGCACGCTGAAGGTGCCGGCGCGATCGTGGCCGAACAGGAAATTGGCGCCGACCCAGACCTCGACCACGTGCAGCCACTCGACCAGCACGTTGCGCACGAACGTCTCCGGATCCCAGAGCGACATGTCGTGGGTGAAGCGGACGATCGCGACGCCGCGCATCCCCGCCCGGCCGAGCGCCTCGACGCGCTGCGCAGTGGTCATCAGGAGCTGCGGAGCCTTGTCGGGACGGACGACGCGCGGCGGATGCGGATCGAACGTCATCGCCGCCGGCGTGCCGCCGCGCTCGCCGGCCCGGCGGCGCACCCGGTCGATGATCTTGGCGTGCCCGCGGTGCAGGCCGTCGAAATTGCCGAGCGCCAGCACCGGATCGTGCCAGCGCGGCGCCGGATCTTCGGGATAGTGGGCGATCACAGGTCCAGCGTCAGGCCGTCGTGGGCGAGCCGCATGCCATCGGGCAATTTCGCGTTGGTCGCCTCGTGCGCCAGATGATGGCACATGTGCGTGAAGAAGGTGCGCCGGGCGCCGATCCGGCGCGCCGCCTCGATCGCCTCGCCGAGCGAGAAATGGGTCGGATGCGGCTGGTCGCGCAGCGCGTCGATCACCACCGTATCGAGCCCCTCAAGCTGCGGCCACGCCTCGTCGGCAATCGCGTTGCAGTCGGTCAGATACGCAAAGGGCCCGAAGCGGAAGCCGAGGATCGGCCGCTGGCCGTGCCACAGAGGAATCGGCTCCACGCCCAGGCCGGCCACGGCGAACGGCCCGTCGATCGCCCGCAGGTCGAGCGCCGGCAGCCCGCCGCCCTTGGGCGTGGCCGGATCGAAGACATAGTGAAACGTCCTGCGGATCTCATCGAGGGTGCGGGCGTCGGCATAGCAGGGCATCGGCCCCTTGCCAATGGCGTTGAACCGCCGGACGTCGTCGATCCCGAGGATGTGATCGGCGTGGCCATGGGTGAAGAGAATCGCGTCGAGGCGGCGAAGACCGTGGCGCAGCGCCTGCATCCGCAGATCCGGACCGGCGTCGACCAGCACCGTGGCGTCGCCGGCGCGCACCAGGATCGACGGTCGCAGCCGTGCGTCGTGCGGATCCGAGGAACGGCACACCGGACAGTCGCAGCCGATCATCGGCACCCCGTGCGAAGTGCCGGTCCCGAGAAATGTGACCTGGAGGCTCAGGGTTCGATGATCCGCTTCTGCCCGCCCTGCACCTGCACGTAGCGCATGCGCAGATCGTAGAGCAGGTCTTCGAGCGCCTTCGACTCCGCGGCGGTGAGGTTGCCGCGCGTCTTTTCCTGCAGCATGCCCAGCATCTCGATGAACATGCCCGCCGCCTCGATGTTCGGATCGGGCCGCTGGCCAGACCCGTCGGGCAGATCGCCGAAGGCCATCGCCGCCATCTGTCCGACGTACACGATCAGGTTGGCGAAATTCTCGTCCAGCTCGTCGGCAAATTCGCTCACGCGCCGATGGTACCATACGGCCCGCATGCCCCTCGACGCCGGTCAGGCCTTCCAGCAGCTCGTCGACATCATGGCGCGACTGCGCGGGCCGGACGGCTGCCCGTGGGACCGCCAGCAGACCCTGGAGTCGCTTCGGGCGTTCCTGCTCGAAGAGACGCACGAAGTGCTCGAGGCCATCGACCGCGGCGATGCCGACGCGCTGCGCGGCGAGATCGGCGATCTCGTGTTCGAAGCGGTGTTCCTCGCGCAGATCTGCGCCGACCAGGGCCGCTTCACGATCGGCGATGCGCTGCAGGCGATCACCGCCAAGCTGATCCGCCGCCATCCGCACGTGTTCGATCCGGACGGGCGTCCGCTCGAAACGCCCGGTGAGGTCCACCAGCAGTGGGAGCAGATCAAGTCGACGGAGCAGTCCGACCGCGGCGAACGCCGCTCGGTTCTTCGCGGCCTGGCCGCCTCGCTCCCCTCGCTGCTGCGCGCCTACGAGATCGGCACCCGCGCGGCAGCGGTCGGTTTCGATTGGGCCCGCCCGGCCGACGTCCTCGACAAGATCGAGGAAGAGGTCGCGGAACTGCGCCGCGCGGTCGCCTCGGAAGGCCGCCTGCGGAGCGAAGAGGAAATGGGGGACCTGCTCTTCGCCATCGCCAACCTGTCGCGCAAGCTGGGCATCGACCCCGAGTCGGCGCTGCGCCGGGCGAACGGGAAGTTCACGAGCCGCTTCGACGCGCTCGAGGCGCGCCTGCACGCGCGCGGCCGCTCGGTGCACGAGGCCTCGCTCGAGGAGATGGAACGCGAGTGGGCCGCGGTGAAGGAGGCGGGAGGCTGAAGACGGCTCCCGACGAATCGGCGCCAGCCGCGGCTCAGCGGTCTGTGAGAGCGAGCGACGCCTTTCTGCCGGTGGCCGGGCACCACACCTCGACGCGGGTGCCGTCGGTGTCGAGCACAATCGCGCCGTCCTCGGCGGTGCTGAAGATGAGCGCGCCCGCCGCGCGGTAGCGCTCGACGACCGCCGCCGCAGGATGGCCGAACGGGTTGCGCCGCCCGGCGCTGAACACGACAAGGGCGGGACGGAGCGTGGCGACGAAGCGCGGAGCACTGCTTCCGGCGCTGCCATGATGCGGCGCCTTCACCACGACGAGCGGTGCGGCTTCGAAATGCGCCAGGACGTCCGGTTCGACGGCCTGCGAGATGTCGCCGGGGAGCAGCACGGCGACGCCGCCGATACGCGCCTCGAGCACGACCGAGTCGTCGTTGCGCACGCGCTGGCGCTCCCACTCGGGTAGCGGCGGATTGAGCACCCGCAGGGTGACGGCTCCGGCGGTGATCGATTCGCCCGCCCGGCGCGACAGCCACGGGATCCCCGCCGCCGACGCGGCCGCCTGCAAGCGCTGCAGCGGCTCATGCCGCGGGACCGGCACACCGACCCAGATCGCCCGCGGAGCCAGCGCGCGCAGGAGCGGCGGCGCGCCGCCGATGTGGTCGGGATCGCCGTGCGTCAGGACGAGTGCCCCGAGGCGCTGAACGCCGAACGCCCACAGCGCCGGCAGTGTCACCCGGCGCCCCAGATCGAACGTCGACCCGGGAGCGCCGCCCGCGTCGACGAGCATCGGCGCGGCACCGGCGGGCTCGATCAGCGTGGCGTCCCCCTGTCCAACATCGAGTACGACGTAGCGGGTCCAGCCTGGCGGCGGCGCGCGCACCCGTGTCGCCCGCAGCGACGGCGCGCCCCACAGCATCAGCACACCGGCGAGGGCCCCGACCGCCGCCGCCGACATCCTCGACACGCGGCGTCTGGCGGCGATCGCCACGCTCCAGGCTGCATACCACGCCGCGATCAGCCACCACGCCGGCGGCGGCACGTCGCGGACGAGCCACGGCGCGTGGTCGACGAGTGCGGCCGACTGGAGGAGCCCCGCCGTCCCGATGTGCGCAACCCAGCCCGGCAGCGCGGCGAGCCGCGGCGCGACCGCGTCGAGCACGACCGCTGCCAGGCCAGCCGTCTGGATGATCTCCATCAACGGAATCGCCGCAAAGTTCAGGACGAGACCCGCGAGGCTGACGCGCCCGAAGAGCGATGCGCCGACCGGCGCCAGCGCCAGTTCCGCACAGAGCGTCGCCGCACCAAGGCCCGCCGCCGCCATCCCGACCGCACCGAGCACACGCCGCGGCAGGCTGGGCCTCGGCGCCCTCCGCGCTGCCCGTCTGGGCATGAAACGGTTGACTGCGATCACGATCGCCAGGGTCGCGCCGAACGACAGAATGAATCCGGGATCGAGCACGCTCAACGGCGCCGTCACGCAGGCGACCGTCGCCGCGACCGCGACGGCGTTGATCGCCGCCCCGCGATGATCCGCGGCGCGGGCCGTCAGGTAGATCATGCCCGCTACGGTGGCGCGGAGAACCGATGGCGCGAGACCCGCGGCATACCCATAGAACGCGAGCAGGCCGATCGACGCCGCGGCGGTGGGCCTCGCTGGCAGCCGCGCGGCACGCCCGGCCGCGATGATGAGCGCGGTCAGGAGCGCGATGTTGCCGCCCGAGATCGCGATGACATGATAGGTGCCGGCCTCCTGCAGGCGGCGTTCGTCTTCCGGCGACAACCCGGTGCGATCGCCGATCAGGATCGCGGTCACCACGCCAGCCGAGACCGGGCTCCATCGGCCGACCGCGTCGGCGGTGCCGGCGCGCACGAAGTCGCGCAGCCATGCGGCCGATTCGGTGATCAGCGATCCGTGTGACACGACCGATACGAGCGCCGCGCTCTTGACGGATCCGATCAGCGCAATCCCCTGCCGGGCCAGCCGCGCCTGATCGCTCGGCACGCCGGGATCACGATAGTCCAGCGGCTCGCGCAATGCCGCGTCGAGCGCCAGCGTCCGGCCGGCGCGCCAGGCGGCCGCGTTCTGCAGCGCCAGTCCGCCCGCGATCGACAGGCGCACGCCGCCGTCGATCGGGCGTCCCTCCAGCGTGATCACGTCGAGCGTCAGGCTCACGCCCGTCCGCGCGGCCGAAGCGTCGTCTCGGAGAACGCCAGTGAGATGCACCGGCCGATCCGCGATGGCAGTGTCGTACGCCGCCAGCAGCGACGGCCGGTCCGCCTGCCGCTGCGCTGTTGACCCGAGCGTCGCGCCGGCGAGGCCGCTGCCGGCGCACGCCGATGCCAGCGCCGCCGCGCGGCCCAGCGCCGCGACGGTCTCGCGGCGCGGACGCACCCAGGTCGTCGTCGCGCAGAGCGTCCAGGTCGCCACGAGGGCGACGGCGAGCCAGGCCGGTGAGGGCGTGAGCCACGATCCGGCGAGCACGCCGAGCAGGAGCGGAACGGCAGCGAGCAGGGCTGGCGCAGTCATGCAATCGACTGCGCAGCGCTAAGTGCTTGAGTGCGTGAGGCGGCCGCCGTGGATGCCGGCACAAGTACGCAGCGGTTGCGCGGGTGCGCCGCGTCGCTGATCGCAGTTCCTCCGCTGGTGGTCTGACCCCGGTCTGACCCCGGTCTGACCCCGGTCTGACCCCGGTCTGACCCCCGTCTGACCCTGGGTCTGGTGGCTGGTGGTAAGGTGCAGCGCATGTCGAGTCTGGCGACGGCGGCCCTCGTGCTCTTGCTTCAGTCCGCCAGTACATCCGACCGCGTCGAGCGCCCCTTCGAGGTCGCGCGGGCTGGCGAGGCCGTGGCGACGATTGCCGCGGGCTGCGGGGGGTGCGACTGGGGCGTCGCGGGACGGGAAGCCGTGCTGCTGGAAGTGTCGGTCGACGGCCACTACTCACAGCACGTCGCGCTGACGCGCGGCAGTGCCGTCGCCGACTACCCCATCACGCTCGGCGCCGTCACAGCGGGATCGCACCGCCTGACGATCACGCGCGACGCGACGCGATCCGCGGCGTCCGCCGGCGCCGTCACCTTCGGCCGCATCGACGTCCACGTCTACGAACCGGGCACCGCCGGCTACGACTGGATCTCGCGCGCGCCGATCCTGCGGGCGCGGCCCGGCACCGTCGAGAAGTTCAGCGACTTCCCGCTCGTCATGTACGCCGAACAGCACGTCGGCGGTGAGAGCGGCAGCCGCTATTCGCTCCAGTACACCGTCATCTTCACCAACGAGGACGGCGGCACGCCGACCGACCGGTTGATGGCCACGTGGGGACGGACCACCGACATCGAGTTCATCTACGGCTTGACCGATCCGGGCGGCCGCGAGGAGATCCAGGCCGAAGGCCACAAGTGGATCGAGTTCAAGGGGCCGCGCGTCGGCACGCACCCGGTGCTGTGGGTCGCCACGCTCAACAACATGGTCGCCGACCACGGTCCCGACGAGATGATCCGCTTCGCGCCGGCCCCGCAGCTCGTGTCGCTCGCCGGCACCGTCGCGTGAACACGTGATGGACGACAATCCTTGGATGTACGCGGTCACCTCGGCCGAGATGGTGCGCGAACACCGCGTCGACGCCAACGCGAAGCCGGGCTCGGGCACGATCGTCGATCCGCGGCGCTACATCACGATCGAGGCGTGCGGCCAGGTGACAGACGCGACGCTGGCCTTCGACATCGGCGTCAGGCCGGCCGGCGGCGACGTCGTCTGGCTCCCCACCGATACGGATCCGCGGTTCCGCATCGCCCGCGGCGGCTGCTTCCGGGGCGGCGCGCCGATGCCAGTGGACGTCACGGCCGCCGACTTCGCGGGCCTTCGCATCCGCGCCTACGCTCGCGCGCCGCGCCAGGGAGACGCCGCCCCGCCGTCGTCGTCGGTGACGCTCGACGCGGTGACGACGGTGTTCATGCTGAACCAGGCTTTCGTGCCGGGCGTGCTGCCGATCAGGTGGAAGGGATCGCTGCCGGTCTCAACCGACGGAACCCCCGTGACGATCCCGCTCGCCATACGATGATCGTCGCCGTGGCGCGTTTCAGCGCGCCGCAACCGCAAGCAGCGCCTGGACGTCGTCGAGCGACGGCACGGCGTTCATAGCGCCACGGCGCGTGCAGCTGACGGCGGCCGCCGCGCAGGCGAAGCGCAGCACGTCGGCGGGCGCGTCGCCGCGCAGCGTCGCGTAGATGAAGCCGGCGCGGAAGACGTCGCCGGCGCCGGTCGTGTCGACGGCGTCGACCGCGAACCCGGGCTGATAGACGTAGCGATCGCCGTCGAGCGCCGCCGCTCCCTTCGCGCCAAGCGTCACGCACAGCAGTCCGGCGTGGCGGTTGCGCAGCCGGCGCAGTGCCTGTTCCGGATCCGCCTCGCCGGTCAGCGCGCGCGGCACCGTTTCGGCGAAAATCGGCACCGTCACCGCCGCGATCAGCTCGTCGGTGCGCGGCTTCACCGCCTCGATGTCGGTCGTGACCGGGATGCCCGCGGCGATCGCCGCGTTCCCCGCCGCAATGCTGGCGTCGATGTCCACGTCGTCGACGAACACGAACCGTGCGCCGCCGGCGACGCCGGCCGGCAGATCGGCAGGTGTCAGCCTCATCTCGTCGGGACGCTTCCACAGTACGATCCGCTCGCCGTGCACCGCGGCCTCGTCAGCCACGAGAATCACCGCGAACGGGTTGGCGCCGTCGCGCAGGATGGCGCGCGACGTGTCGACACCGCGGCGCTTCAGCGCGTCGAGAATCAGCGTGCCGTTTTCGTCGCGCGCGATGGTGCCGACATACGACGTCCTCAGACCCAGCGACGCACACGCCGACAGCACCGTCGCCGCCTGGCCGCCCGGCGACCGCTCGTAGCTGCTGACGTTCAGCTTGGAATGCGGGCCCGACGGCTTCGGGTAGACCGGTAGGCGGCAGACAAAATCGATCGAATTGGCACCGACGCCGACGACGTCAAATTGCGAGGCGCGAGGCGCGGGGTGCGAGGCGCGGGGTGCGGGGTGCGGATCCGTCACGGTCACTCTCTGTCGATGTGGCGCGGTCTCGTCAACGAGCTGGTTGCGTCAGGGTCACGAGGAAGCCGCACCCTCGCTACTCGCCCCTCGCCCTCGCGCCTCGCCCCTCGACCCTGACGTCCCGCTACTCGCGGCTGACCGGCACGTCGGCGTGATACTCCTGCAGCGATCGCACGTCGAGCGCTTCGGTGTGGAGGGCCTTGATCGCCTGCACCGACGCGGCGGCGCCGGTCAGCGTCGTGATGCACGGCACCTGCTGCATCATCGCGGTGCGGCGCACCTGCTTGTCGTCGAAGAACGATTCGCGCCCGAGCGGAGTGTTGATCACCAGCTGCACCCGGTGATTGACGATCTCGTCGCCGATGTGGGGCCGCCCCTCGTTCACCTTGAACACGATCTCCGCCTCGACGCCGTGCGCCCGCAGGTAGTTGGCGGTGCCCCGCGTCGCGATCAGGTTGAAGCCGAGCCCCTTCAGGTCGCGCGCCACCTGCACGACCGCCGGCTTGTCGTGGTTGTTGACGCTGATGTACACCGTCCCGCTCGACGGCAGCTTGACGCCGGCGGCGAGCTGCGCCTTGGCAAATGCCGCGCCGAAGCTGCGGGCGCCGCCCATCACCTCGCCCGTCGACTTCATCTCCGGACCGAGAATCGTGTCCACCCCCGGAAAGCGGACGAACGGGAACACCGGCGTCTTGACGAACACGCCGGCCACCTCGAGATCCGACACGAGGCCGAGCTGCGCCAGCGTCTGGCCCACCATCACCCGCGCCGCGATCTTGGCGAGCGGCATGCCGGTCGCCTTCGACAGATACGGCACGGTCCGCGAGGCGCGGGGGTTGACCTCGAGCACGTAGACAGTCTCGTCCTTGATGGCGAACTGGGTGTTCATCAGGCCCACGACATTGAGGGCGCGGGCGATGCGTCGCGTGTAGTCGCGTATCTGATCGAGATGCCGCTCGGCGACGCGGTAGGGCGGGACGACGCAGGAGCTGTCGCCGGAGTGGATACCGGCCTCCTCGATATGTTCCATGATGCCGCCGATCACCACCGCGCCGGTCGCGTCGGCGATGCAGTCGACGTCGAGCTCGACGGCGTCCTCCAGGAACTTGTCGATCAGCACCGGCCGTTCCGGCGACGCCTGCACCGCCGTCGTCATGTAGCGGTCGAGCGCCGCCATGTCATAGACGATCGCCATGGCGCGGCCGCCGAGCACGTACGACGGACGGACGACCAGCGGAAAGCCGATCTTGAGCGCCACCTCGCGCGCTTCCTCCGGCGAGGTCGCGGTGCCGCTCGAGGCCTGTGGGATCCCGAGCTCCCACAGCAGCTTGGAGAAGCGCTCGCGGTCCTCGGCGAGATCGATCGAGTCGGGGGAGGTGCCGAGAATCCGGATCCCGGCCCGCTGCAGAGGCAGCGCCAGCTTGAGCGGCGTCTGTCCGCCGTACTGCACGACGACGGCGACGTCCCCGCCGTTCTGCTGCTCGCGCGCGATGATCGCCGACACGTCTTCGAACGTCAGCGGCTCGAAATACAACCGGTCGACAGTGTCGTAGTCGGTCGACACCGTTTCCGGGTTGCAGTTGATCATCACCGTCTCGAAGCCGTCGTCACGCAGCGCGAAGGCGGCGTGCACGCAGCAGTAGTCGAATTCGATCCCCTGCCCGATGCGGTTTGGGCCGCTGCCGAGGATCACGACCTTGCGGCGCGCGGTCGGTTCCGCCTCGCACTCCTGCTCGTAGGTGCCGTACAGGTACGGCGTGAACGACTCGAACTCGGCGGCGCAGGTGTCGATCCGCTTGTAGGCGGGTTCGAGCCCCTGTTCGGTGCGGACCGCGCGGACGGCCTCCTCGTCGGCGCCGAGCATGCTGCCGAGCTGCCAGTCGCCGAAGCCGGCGCGCTTCAGCGTGCGCATCAGATCGCGGGAGATGCCGCGCAGCCCGACCAGCGTCGCTTCGTTCTTGAGATCGACGAGCTGCTTGAACTGGGTCAGGAACCAGCGGTCGATGTGGGTCAGGCGGTGGATGTCCTCGAGGTCCCAGCCGCGCTCGAACGCGGTGAACAGCGCCCACATGCGCTGGTCGTTCGGCACGGCGAGCGACCGCTGCAGCGTGCTCTCGTCGTGGTCGGTGTCGACGGCCGCAGTGGCGTTGATGCGGCCGCCGCTCCTGGCGAACAGCATGTTGCCCCGCCCCAGCTCGAGCGAGCGGAACGCCTTCATGAACGCTTCCTTGAACGTCCGCCCGATCGCCATCACCTCGCCGACCGACTTCATCTGCGTGGTCAGCGTGCGGTCGGCGCGCGGGAACTTCTCGAACGCCCAGCGCGGCACCTTGACGACGACGTAGTCGATGGTGGGCTCGAACGACGCTGGCGTCAGCCGCGTGATGTCGTTCGGGATCTCGTCGAGCGTGTAGCCGAGCGCCAGCTTGGCGGCGATCTTGGCGATCGGAAAGCCGGTCGCCTTCGAGGCGAGCGCCGACGACCGCGACACGCGCGGGTTCATCTCGATGACGACGATCCGACCGTCGTCGGGATTGATCGCAAATTGAATATTCGATCCGCCGGTCTCGACGCCGACGCGGCGGATGATCCGCCGGCCGATGTCGCGCATGCGCTGATATTCCTTGTCGGTCAGGGTCAGCGCCGGCGCCACGGTGATGCTGTCGCCGGTGTGCACGCCCATCGGGTCGACGTTCTCGATCGAGCAGATGACGACGAAGTTGTCGGCCCGGTCGCGCATGACCTCGAGCTCGAACTCCTTCCAGCCGATCACCGATTCCTCGAGCAGCACCTCGTGCACCGGGCTGAGACTCAGGCCGCGCTGCGCGATCTCGCGGAACTCCTCGACGTTGTAGGCGATGCCGCCGCCGACCCCGCCGAGCGTGAACGACGGGCGGACGATGATCGGGAAGCCGATGGGCTCGATGGCGTCGAAGGCTTCCTGCATCGAGCGCACGTAGCGGCTGTTCGGCGTCGCGATGCCGATCTCGGTCATCGCGTCGCGGAACAGCAGCCGATCCTCGGCGACCTTGATCGCGTCGATCGAGGCGCCGATCAACTCGACGCCGTAGCGCTCGAGCACGCCTTCCTCGGCGAGCTGGACCGCCAGGTTGAGCGCGGTCTGCCCGCCCACCGTCGGCAGCAGCGCATCCGGCCGCTCGCGTTCGATGATCCGCGCGACCGTGTCGGAGGTGAGCGGCTCGACGTAGGTGCGGTCGGCGATCTCCGGGTCGGTCATGATCGTCGCCGGGTTGCTGTTGACGAGCACGACCTCGAGCCCCTCGGCCCTGAGCGCCTTGCACGCCTGCGTGCCGGAGTAGTCGAACTCGCAGGCCTGGCCGATGACGATCGGGCCGGAACCGATGACGAGAATCCGTTTGAGATCAGTGCGTTTCGGCATCAGTAGTATCGGGTGATCGGGTGATCGGGCGATCGGATGATCTGGGGAACGGGCGATGGCATGAACGCTGAGAGTTCACCCGATCACCAGATCACCAGATCACCCGATCGTTTCATCCGACTCTCTTTTCCATTTCTTCGACGAACTGTTTGAACAGGTAGTCCGCGTCGTGCGGGCCTGGCGACGCCTCGGGATGATACTGGACGCAGAACACCGGCCGGGTCGTGTGACGCAGCCCTTCGATGGTGCCGTCGTAGAGATTGCGGTGGGTCTCCTTGACGTCGGCAGGCAGCGAGTCGCGGTCGACGGCGAAGCCGTGGTTTTGCGACGTGATCTCGACTTTGCCGCTGTGCAGCTCCTGCACCGGATGATTGGCGCCGCGGTGGCCGAACTTCAGCTTGTAGGTCTGGGCGCCAAGCGCGAGCGATAGCACCTGGTGCCCGAGACAGATGCCGAACACCGGCATGTCGGCAGCGATCAGGTCTGTGGCGTTGGCAATCGCGTAGGAGAGCACGGCGGGATCGCCAGGACCATTGCTCAGGAACACTCCGTCGGGACCCGCCGCGAGCAGCTCCGACGCGGGCGTCGTGGCTGGAAATACGCGCACCTCGCAGCCGTAGGCGGTGAAGCGGCGGAGGATGTTCCACTTCATCCCGAAGTCGTAGGCGGCGACGCGCAGCGTGCGGCGCGGCCGGGTCTGCGGCGGCGGCGCGAACTCGGCGTCGGCGGGGCCGGAACCATTGTCGGACGAGGGCACCCAGTCGAAGGCACGCTCGCAGGTGACGCCGAGCACGAGATCCGACCCGGCCATCGACGGCAGGTGCTGCGCGCGCGCCACCAGTTCGGTCGGATCGGTGTCGCCAGTCGCGATGATCCCCCGCATGACACCGGCCGAACGCAGCACGCGCGTCAGCGCGCGGGTGTCGACGCCGGAGATCGCGACGATCCCGTGCCGCGTCAGGTAGTCGCGCAGCGTGCCGTCGGCGCGCCAGTTGCTCGCGATTGGCGACTCCTCGCGGACGATGAAGCCGGCCACCTTGGGCGCGCGCGATTCCATGTCGTCTGGCGCGACGCCGTAATTACCCATCTCGGGCGCCGTCATCGTGACGATCTGCCCCGCGTACGACGGGTCCGTCAGGATCTCCTGGTACCCCGTCATGCTGGTGTTGAACACCACCTCGCCGCCGGTCTCGCCGGGCGCGCCCGCCGATTCCCCTTCGTAGCAGCGCCCGTTCTCGAGCGCGAGCGTCGCCTTCATCGCCTGCCTTTGCCGACGGGTGCCGCCTCGACGGGCATCGGCGCCTGCTCCTTGTCTTCCAGTGACACGGTGATTCTCTCCGTCTTGCCGGCGCTGATCCGCGGATTCGCGTTCACCGGCTTCTTGCCTTCCATTTCGATCCGTACGACGTGCGAGCCCACCGGCATTTCCGGAACCGACAGTGGCGTCTGCCCGACGCTCTTGCCGTCCACGAACACTATCGCGCCGCGCGGCCGCGAGTCGACGTAGAGCGATCCGGTGAACGAGACCGCTGCCTCGTCGCCAGACGCCGGCGCTTGATGGCCGGCCGGCGGCGGTGCGGTCACCGGGGCGAGAGGCACCCGCTCGAGGTGCGCCGTCACGGTGCGTGAGGGCGCATGCGCGCTCAGGCTGAACTCGTCGCGCATCACCCGGTACCCCGGCTGCACGACCCTGATTGTGTAGTCACCGAAGTTGAGATCGTCGATCGTGATCGGCGTACGGCCTCGCCACTTCCCGTTCACCGTGACGCCGGCGTTGGTCGGCAGGGATCGCACGACGAGCTGTCCCTTCTTGACCGATGCGACCGGAGCGGCCTTCGCCGGCGGCGCGGCCTCAACCGGCGCTGGCGGTTTCGTCTCGATCGGCCTGACCGGCGCTTTCGACTCAGGGGCGGCGCCTGCGTCAGGCCTGGGCGGAGCCGGCGGGGTCACCTTCTCGTCGCTGAACGGTCGTGCCGTATCGTGGGCCTGAGCGCCCGCCGCAGCCGGCACGCTCGTCGTCGTCTGGACGCTCTCCTGCGGAATGCGGTCGCGGCTGCCGACGAAATAGCCGCCAGCAAAGCCGACGAGCAGCATCGGCACCGCGACGACGGCGTAGGGCAGGATCGCCGGGCGGGCGGTCTCTACGGGCTCGTGCGGATCCGCCTCCGCGGCCACGACTCCGAACATCGCCGGCTCCGCGACAGTCCGGCGCGGCGCTTCGGGCGGCAGCCCGCCGGCAACGAGTGCCGGCGCTGTGTCGTCATCTGGCGCCTCCACCGCGAGCGGCATCTGCAGTTGCGGCTCGGTAGGCGCCTCGTCGGCGAACGCGTCGTGCACGGGCTCGGTCGCGGTCGCGGCGAACAGCGAAATCGGCGTCGGCGTCGGCGGACTATCGTGCGGAATGGTCAGGTCATCCAGCGCCGCATGGACGGGATCGAGTTCCGCTTCGACGGCGAATTCACCGAGCGTCGGCGCCTCGGGCTGGTAATCCAGGAGGTCGGCGGCATGGGCCGTGGACTTCAGGGTCCGGTCATCGTCAACCGCGGCCCGGATCACCACGGTTGGCTCCGGCGCGGACGCGTCGGGCGGTGGCGGCAGGAGAGATCCCGCGGCCTCCGCGGATCCGGCCAACGGGATGACCGTCTGCACTGCGTCGCTGATCGTCCGGCCTTCGGCCGCCGCCTCGAGCGCCGCGGCGAACCCCAGGGCGTGGCCGTAGCGTCTCGACGCCTCGTCGTCCATCGCGCGGGCGAGGACGGCGTGGATGCCCCGTGCGTGCGGACCGTCTGGAACGAGCCCGATTTCCTCACCTGTCCCCGACGGACGCTTGCCGGTCAGCAGCTCGAAGGTGATGGCGGCGAGCGAGAAGACGTCTGCGGGCGTGCTCCACGCGCTGCCGGCGATGCGCTCCGGCGCGCTGTAGGGACGCCGGATCGGCGCGCGAATCCCGATCTGCTCGAGCGCGTCGACCACGCCGAATCCGGTGGCCCGCGCTTCGTCCGGCGTCACGAAAATGTCGCGCGGATGCAAGCCGCCGTGCCCGATACCGGCCGCGCGCGCGAAATCGATGGCGCCGGCGAGCTGGGTGATGAACGGCAGGACCTTCTCGATCGACGCCGGTGCGTAATGCCGCATCGCGACGTCGAGTGACTCGGCCGCGACGTATTCCTCGGCACGATAGGCCACCGTCCCCTCGACGCCGGCATCGATCGGCTCGACGATTGAGGGATGAAAGAGCGAGGCGTGCGCGGCACGATCGAGCGCGAGGGCGAGCGCCTGGGCCTGTTCGGGAACGATGTCGAGACGGAAGGCCTTGACCGCGATCAGGCGATCCCGGCTGGGTTCATAGGTGCGGAACACCGGACCGAGCGTGCCGATGCCAATCTGATGCAGCACCCGGAAAGGCCCGAATGCCGGCGGCGGCGAGAATGCGCTAGGGTCCTCAGTGGTCAGCGACGGAACTCCTCGGGCGGATCAAGAGAATGTAACATGGATCGCGGGATCCCCGGACGGGCTTTGCGCGTCAGAATCGTGATGCGATCGTGCGGTGCCTTGACAGGTTTCGGATGGCTCTGAGAGAGTACGACAACGTGACCGCTGAGCCGTCCACCGCCCCCCGCGAGTCCGCCGGACGCATCAGCGTCGCCGGCATCGACGTCCGGCGTTTCCCGTGGATCCGCCCGCTGTCGGGCGACTACGCCTACAACTTCGCTCAGGTCGAAGGGCTGTACGGCGGCAACCCGCACGACCCGGATGGCTGGCTCGACGCCGTGCGCCGCGTCCAGGCCCAACCGCGCGATCGAGCCGGCGTCGCCGAGCTGCTTCGGCATCAGCAGGAGGAACGCGGCGCGCCCGATCCGGCCCGCCGCGCGGCCGCGCAGCTGGCGCTCCCGCAATCGGTCGCCGTCGTCACCGGCCAGCAGGCCGGCGCGTTTGGCGGGCCGATGTATACGCTCCTCAAGGCGATCACCGCGCTGCAGCTGGCCCGTCGCACGGAACAGCGGCAGGGAGTGCCCGCCGTGGCGATCTTCTGGGTCGAATCCGAGGATCACGACTGGGAGGAGATCAAGAGCTGTACGGTGCTCGACGCCGAGTTCCAGCCGCGCACCGTGACGCTGGCGGATCTCGAAGGCGCGGGAGAGCGGCCGGTTGCGCAGCTCACCCTCGACTCCGGCGTCGAGCAGACGATCGACGAGCTCGCCGCCGCCCTGCAGCAGACTGAGTTCACGGCAACCGTCCTCGGCGACATCCGGGCGGCATGGCAGCCCGGAACCGGCATGGCGCGCGCCTTTGCCGTCTGGCTCGAGCGCGTGCTCGGCCCCTACGGGCTCGTCGTCTACGAGGCGGCGGATCCGGCGGCAAAGCCGCTGGTGGCCGACGTGTTCGTGCGGGAATTGTCTTCGCCGGGCCAGACCGCGACGCTCGCGGCGCGCGCCGGCGAAGAGCTCGCGGCCCGCGGCCACGCGCCGCAGGTGGTCACGCAGGCCGACAACGTGGCGCTCTTCTCGATCGAAGACGGGCGCAAGGCCATCAAGCGCAGCGGCGATCAGCTGGTCGTCGGCGAGCGATCCTTCGACGTCGCGGCGCTGGCGCAGTCGGCAGCCGCGTCCCCGCAGTCCTTCAGTCCCAACGTCCTGCTCAGACCCATCGTGCAGGACACGCTGTTCCCCACCATCTGTTATGTCGCCGGCCCGAGCGAGCTGGCCTACCTGGGCCAGCTGCGCGGCGTCTACGAGCAGTTCGGCGTGCCGATGCCGCTGATGTTCCCGAGGACGACGGCGACGCTGCTTGATTCTGGAGCCACGAAGTTCCTGAAGAAGTACGACGTGTCGTTTTCCGAGCTGCGGACGCCTGGCGAGTCGGCGCTCAACAAGCTGCTCGAATCGCAGCTGCCTGCCGGCGTCGACGAATCGCTGCGCGAGGCGAGCGCGCAGATCGACGCCGCGATGGGCCGCGTCATGCAGGCCCTGCCGCAGCTCGACCCGACGCTGACCGGTGCCGCCAAGACCACGCTTGGCAAGATGGAGCACGAGCTTCACTCGCTGCACACCAAGGTGATCCACGCGGCGAAGAAGCGCCACGACACCCTCCGCCGCCAGTTCGTCCGCGCGCAGGCGCAGGCCTTTCCGGAAGGGCATCCGCAGGAGCGGATGCTCGGCGGCGTCTACTTCCTCAACAAGTACGGTCCCGGACTGGTCGAGATCCTGCTGGAGGATCTGCCGGTCGATGCCGGCCGGCACTGGCTGGTCACGCTGTAAGCCGGCGGCCTGAAGTTCCCGAACGACGCCTGACGGTCGCGCTCCGCCTGAGGCGACAACCGCGACAGTTCAAAGCGACGCGGACGCTTCCGTCAGCGCCGCGGCCGCAGCCGTGAGGCGGGCGCGTGCGTCGGCGAGCCACTGATCGTCGGCCGCCAGGCACACTTCCGACACGCCGAGGGCGCGCTGCGTCTCGGACGGCGACGGCCCGCCGTGCGTCTTGCGCACCTCGACGAAGTGCCTCGGGCTGAGAATCTCCGCGAGCTGCGCGTCGGTATAGACGATCTCCCGCCCGATCGCCTCGCGTGCGGCGTCGCTCAGCAAGGCGGCAGCCGACGCGGCAGGATCGGCGATCGAGCCGGCCACGATCCGCTTGGCGATCTCGTGGCCGGCGCGGAACGGCAGCCCGTGATCGCGCGCCAGCGTGTCAGCCAGCTCGGTGAGGGTGATCCAGTGCGCGCCGGCGCGGGCCGCGAGGGTCTCGGCGTCGAACTCGGCGCTCGCCATCGCCGCCGCGACCAGCGCCACCGCACGCGCCGCGTCGGTGAACATCCGCGTCACGAGCGGCTGCAGATCGTCCTCCGTGTCGACGATGTCGCCGAACGGCGTGTTGTGGACGGCCAGGAAAATCCCCGACGCCTGCCCGAGCGCCTTGCTGGCGATGGCGCGCGCGTGCTCGAGCGCCACCGGGTTGCGCTTCTGCGGCATGATGCTGCTGCCCTGCACGAAGCCGTCGGCGAGACGCAGATACCCGAATTCGACGGTGCTCCACAGCAGCAGGTCCTGCACGACACGGCCGAGGCCGGCCAGCAGCACCGCGGCTGCGCCGACGCTCTCGAGCAGGTAGTCGACGGTGGCGATGCTGCCGTAGGTGTTGCCACAGACGCCGTCGAAGCCGAGCAGCGCCGCCGTGCGGTAGCGATCGATCGGAAAGCCGGTACCGGTGATCGCGCAGGCGCCGAGCGGGTTGTGGTTGGTCGCCGCGTATGCGGCCTTGAGCCGGACAGTGTCGCGCTCGAGCTGTTCGATGACCGCCAGCAGATAGTGCGCGATGGTCGACGGCTGCGCCGGTTGGGTGTGCGTGTGCGCCGCGAAGACGGTCTCGCGATGGCGCTCCGCCAGCGGCAGCAGCGCCCGGCGCAGCGCCAGGACGCCGTCGACGACCGCCAGGATCAGCTCCCGCTGCTGCATCCGGTACATCGTCATGTCGATATCGTTGCGCGACCGCGCCGTGTGCAGGCGGCCGGCGACGTCAGGGCCGCAGGCCGCGGTCACCTCGCGCTCGACATAGAAGAAGAGGTCTTCGCAACTGCCGTCGTAGCGCGCCTTCCGGATCTCGTCGATCCGGACGCCGTCGAGCGCCGCGCGAATCGCGCGCGCGTCGCCGCCGGACACGATCGACTGGCCGGCGAGCATCACCAGGTGGGCGTAGTTGATGGCCATCAGCGGCGCGAGAAACTGCGCCTTGGCGTCTTCGAAGTTCTCGTTGAGCACGAGCCGGACGTATTCGGGTGAAAAAGACACGCTTACCGCTTCCCCAGGCTGATGAGATTGGCGAGCAGGCGATAGGCGCCGTCGACGCCGGCCGGCAGTTGCCGCCAGAGTCCGAGCCCGGTGTAGAACCAGCGCCCCTGCCCGATTTGCGCTTCTACGAGGATGCCGGTCTTCGGACCGGCGTTGTAGGGGAACGGATCCGCTGAACGCAGCAGATCGATGTAGCGAGGATCGCGCTCGCCCATGAAATACGTCCCGCGCTCCTGCACCCAGTTCGCCCAGGTCTCCGGACCGATCCGGTTCGGCGTGGTGAAAACCGGATTGTCGGGCGCCAGGATCTCCATCGACGCATTCTCGTCGGTGACGCGCTGGTCGCTGGTCTTCGCCGGATACGGCCCATACTGCGCCTGGTTGAACTCGGCGCGCTGATACTGCACGATCACCGTGCCGCCGGCGCGGGCGTAGTCGAGCAGCCGCTGGTTGTTCGCGCGCAGGTCCGGCCGCTTCTCGTAGGCGCGCACGCCCACCATGATCACGTTGAAGCGCGACAGATCGCCTGACGCGAGCGCGTCGGGTCCGATCTGATCGACTTCGGCGCCCAGCTGCGCAATCGCGTCCGGCACGCGATCGCCGCTGCCCATGACGTAGCCGACTCTCGTGGCCGGCGCGACGCGCACGTCGATGGCTTTGAACCTCGCGGCTGCCGGGATCACCACGTGACGGCGGTGGATGTGCGGGTATTCGACCACCTGGTAGCCGAGATTTGAGCTGGCGCCCGACGCACTGGTGACGGTCGCGGTGACGGGCCAATCGCCCGCGCCGATCGCGGCGGGCGCCTCCACGGTGAAGGCGACCGTGACCGCTTCGTCCTCGCGAACGAAGGTCAACGGGATCGACGCCGGCGAGACCGTCCAGCCGGCCGGCACCGCCAGGATCACCGCGGCCGACGTCGGTCCCTTCTGGTTGTTGCCGACGCTGACGCTGACACTCTTCTGCCTGGCGGGGGATCCGATCGCCACGATCGCGATGCCGGGATCGACGCGCACGTTGAACGCCGGCGAGACCAGCAGCCCCGAACGCTTCTCGCCAGCGAAGAGATCGGAATAGCGATACTGGATCTCCCGCTCGACGCTCACCTCGGCACCGCCGATCCGCAGCGCGAAGGTGGCGCGGAATGGCGACGGCCGGAACGGGACGCCGAACGGCACGTCGGCCTCGAAGTCGTAGCGCGCGGCATCGGTGCGCGGCGTCCAGTAGGGCGTGGAGAGGTGCGCGTTCGCCGGAATCGTCGCGGCCGTCCGGCAATTGACCGACGCCCCGCGCGCCAGCGTGCCCGAGCATGCCGGCTCCGGCACTGGCTCGAATCCGACAAGGCTGGCGCGGACGAGCTCGACGCCGTCCACCGCGCTGGCGCCCGCCAGGGTCACGGCGACGGACTGTCCGGGCGTCACCACACCATCGTCGGCCAGAGCGTCGAGGCGCGTCCCGGTTGCGACGACCAGCGCGTCCTGGAACTGACGCTCCTTTTGGGCCAGCCGGAAGTCTATTTCCGCGCGACTGTCGGAGGCCGCCGGCGCGAGGTCGGATCCATTCGCCGAAGGTGCGACGAGCAGCCGCGGCAGGTCCGAACGGAGCGCGCGGACAGCCCGCAGCCCCGCGGCGAGCGGAGCGACGCTACCGGCGGGCCCGCGCGACGCCAGCCCGGCGCGGGCGTCGGTCACGAGCTGCTGCAGCGCCACGAGCGCCGTCCGCAGCGACGGCTGCTGACGTTCGCCGGCGAACCGGATCAACCCGACCACGGACGTGTCGATGCCCCCGAAGAGATTGTCGAGCGCGCCGTTGCTGGGCCGGCCGTCCTGGAACTTGTAGGTGCGGCTCTGCGACACGCCCGGCAGGAGGAGCAGCTGCGACGTGCCCTGGCACTTGTGCATCGAGCGCGCTTCGAGCCCCAGCTCCGCGTAGGTGCGCCCCAGCAGCGCGTCGAAGGCCGAGAGGTCCGGCCGCACCTTGCCCGCCGTCAACGGCTGCGGCGGCCCGAACGAGGTCTCGTCGGTGCAGAAGATGCGCACCGGCTGCCACGCGCGAAGGCCGGCGGCGATCTGTTCGGGATACTTCGCCGGATCGCCGGCGGCGCGGAACGCCTCGAGCGTCAGCTGCGCGGCCGCCTGATGGTGCAGCCCGCCGGACGTGCCGCCGCAGAGAAACCCGGCGACGACATCGGGGCGGATCGCGCGGATCTGTCGGACGTAGTCGCCGACGATGGCGTCTTCGCCCCACTTCTGCACACTCTCGTCGATGCTGAACGAGTAGCCGAAATCGATCGCGCGCGTGAAATACTGCTCGGCGCCGTCGAACCGGTGCACGGCCAGGAGCTCTTCGGTGCGCAGCACGCCGAGCGCCTGGCCGAGCTCAGGACCGATCTCGTTCTGTCCGCCGTCGCCTCGCGTCGCCGTGACGAGCGCGACGCGCATGCCCTCCCCCTCGCCGAGCCTCGCCAGCAGCCCGTTGTCCTCGTCGTCGGGATGCGCGTCGGTTTCCATGACGGTGCCCGTGCTCGAGAGTTTGCGCAGGAGCAGCTCGAGCGACCGCGCATCGGGGCGTTCGGCGACAGGCGCGACGCGCAGCTGCGCGGGCAGGCGCGTGCCGAGCGCCGCGATCAGCGCGAACACGGCCGACGCGACGGTGAGGAAATGGCGCGAACGAATAAGCATGAATCGCAGAGGGGCGGGACCCCGGTCAGTATACAATCAGGGGCACAGTCCCCCGAGTGCCCACGGTCCGCGCGAAGAAGCCCGCGGCGAAAAAGCCATCCACACCGCGCCTGGCCTTTCTGCGGCGGCGCGGCTGGAAGTTCTACGCCGCGCTGGCGGTGATCGTGCCTTCGCTGGTGCTCGGCGCGGTCGTCGTCCACTACTACCTTTCGTTCTCGCGCATGATCGACGCGCGGATGCACGGCGAGTTCCAGCGGACCGACCCGCGCATTTTCGCGCGGCCGTTGACGGTCCGCCGCGGTCAGCGTGTCACCCAGCGCGAGATGATCGACAGGCTGAACGATCTCGGCTACGCGGAGAAGCCGCGCGCCGAGCAGCCGGGCGAGTTCGCGATCGGGCGCGATGCGCTGGCGGTCGTCCCGCGCAGCGGCGATCGGGCCGGACAGACACTGCGGTTCGCCTTCGCAGCGCCCGATCGCAAGGGCAAGCCGGGGCCGCTCACCGGCATCGAGTCCGTCTCGAAGCGGCAGGCCGTCCAGGAAGTCGCGATGGACGCGCCGCTGCTGACCGCGCTCGTCAGCGAAGGACGAGAGAAGCGCCGCGACGTGCCGATCACCGCGATTCCGTCGCAGATGTCGCGGGCGGTGATCGCGATCGAGGATCGCCGCTTCTACGAGCACCCCGGCGTCGACCTCATCGGCACCACGCGCGCCGTGGTCACCAACCTGTTCGGCCGGAAGCAGTATCTGACCGGCGGCAGCACGCTGACCCAGCAGCTCGTGCGCAACACCTTTCTCGCCTCGATGTGGGGCCTCGACAAGGCGCGTGAGCGCGGCGGCCTCGCGGGCCTCAAGCGGAAGTTTACCGAGCAACTGATGTCGCTGGCGCTCGAGCGGCGGCTGCCGAAAGACAAGATCCTCGAGCTCTACCTCAACGACGTCTATCTCGGCCAGCGCGGCTCGTTCGGCATTCACGGCGTCCCAGAGGCGGCGCGGCTGTTCTTCGGCAAGGACGTCAGCAATCTCACACTGGTCGAGGCCGCAACGATCGCCGGCGTCATTCAGTCGCCGCCCTACTACTCTCCCTTCCAGCATCCCGATCGCGCCAGGGACCGCCGCAATGTCGTCCTGCGCGCGATGTCCGAATCCGGCTTCATCAGCCCCGATGCCGCCGACCGCGCGTCGAAAGAGCCGGTGCAGGTGGTGGCGCGCGCGCTTGAGTCAGAGGCCCCGTACTTCGTCGACTACCTGACGCAGGAGATGCAGGAGCGGACCAAGGCGTCTGGACCGGTCGACGTCTACTCGACGCTCGATCTGCACCTGCAGCGGATCGCGCAGGACGCGGTCAGCGACGGCATCGCCAACGTCGAGAAACTGCTCAGCAAGCGCAAGCCGCGCGTGCCGCAGGCGGCGCTCATCGCGGTCGACCCGCGCACCGGCGAGATTCTCGCCATGGTCGGCGGCCGCTCCTACAACCAGTCGCAGTACAACCGCGCCACCACCGCGAAACGCCAGCCGGGCTCGACCTTCAAGCCCTTCGTCTACCTCGCCGCGTTCGAGCGCGCGCTCGCGGACGGACGCGGCGACATCACGCCCGCCACGATCGTCGACGACTCGCCGACCGAGTTCACCTTCAACAACCAGGTGTGGGCGCCCAGCAACTACCAGAACGAGTACGACGGGCCGATCACGCTGCGCCACGCGCTCGCCCACTCGCGCAACATCGCGACGATCAAGGTGGCCGAGTCGATCGGCTTCGACAACGTCGCCGCCCTCTGGAAGAAGTTCGGCATCGGCACGCCGCCGAAGGGCTATCCGTCGATCGCGCTGGGCGTGTTCGAGGCGACGCCGCTCGAGATGGCCACCGCCTACACGATTTTCCAGAACGGCGGCGTCACGCGCCCGCTCCGCGCGCTCGAGCGGATCGTCGCCGACGGCAAGGACCTGCCGATCCAGCTGCCCCAGCCCAAGACGATCGCGCGCCCCGACACGACCTTTCTCGTCACCAATATGATGCGCAGCGTCCTCGACGAAGGTACAGCCGCGGGCGCACGCAGCGCCGGGTTCACGCTCGAGGCCGCGGGCAAGACCGGCACGACCAACGACCTCCGCGACGCCTGGTTCATCGGCTTCACGCCGGAACTGCTGACGGTCGTCTGGGTCGGGCTCGACGACAATCAGCCGATCGGGCTCAGCGGCGCCCAGGCCGCCCTGCCGATCTGGACGACGTTCATGATCCGGGCGCTGGGGGGACATCCCAGCGAGCCGTTCGCCGCGGCCGACGGCATCGTGTTCGTCGACATCGACAAGGACACGGGGAAGCTCGCCACGCCGGCATGCCCCAGGGTCTTGCGTGAGGCGTTCCTGGCCGGTACCGAACCCACCGAACCCTGTCCGATCCACTACTTCTGATTTAGAATTGATCGGTCACATCCCCACAAATCATTGAGGTATCAGTGAAATTCAAGCTCGTCTCGTGTGCCGTGCTCGGCCTGATGTTCGTCGGCGCGTGCAAGAAAGGGCCGGCCGCGCAGGCGACTTCCGGCGTCGCGACGCCCCCGGCCGCCACGCCCGCGGCACCCGCGGGAGCCGGCGCTCCTTCAGGCCCTCCGGCCGCCCCGGTGCCGCCCAAGCCCGTTCCGCAGCAGCTGCCGCCTGTCGTCGCACGCGTCAACGGCGAAAACATCACCAAGGACGACTTCGACCGGATGGTCAAGGGCATCGAGATGCAGGCGGGCCAGCCGGTGCCGCCGGATCAGCGCGACGCGATCCTGCGCAACGCGCTCGATCGCCTGATCGTGTACACGCTGCTCTCGCAGGAGAGCAAGGGGCGCAACCTGAAGATCGACGAGAACGAGATCGGGCAGAAAATCCAGGAAGTACGCGGGCGTTTCCAGACCGAGCAGGCCTTCGAAGCCGCGCTGAAGACCCGCGGGATGACCGTCGACGACCTGAAAAAGGAAGCGCGCAACGACCTGACGGTCAGCAAGCTCGTCGACTCGGAAGTGGCGACGATCCCCGGCCCGAGCGACTCGGAAGCGAGAGACTTCTACCAGAAGAATCCCGACCGGTTCAAACAGGGAGAGAGCGTCCACGCGGCGCACATCCTCATCCGCGTCGCGCCCAATGCCGACGCCGCCACGAAGGCGAAGGCCCGGGCGACCATCGACGACGTGCTGAAGAAGGCGCGCGCCGGCGCGGACTTCGGCAAGCTGGCCGAGCAGTACTCGCAGGACGGCAGCGCATCGAACAAGGGAGACCTCGGAGAGTTCCCGCGCGGCCAGATGGTGCCCGAATTCGACGCCGCGGCCTTCGCGTTGAAACCTGGGCAGCTGAGCGACGTCGTGACGACCCAGTTCGGCTATCACGTCATCAAGGTGATCGACCGCAAGCCGGCTGGCGTCGTGTCGTACGACGAGGCCGCGCAGCAGATCAAGGCCGGTCTCGACGGCCAGAAGAAGCAGCAGCACATGGACGCCTTCATCGACGGCCTCAAGAAGAAGTCGAAGATCGAAGTCCTGATTTGAACGCGCAGGCTCGATGAACATCGCAGAGCGATGAACGAAGAGGTCCTGCCGGCGGCGGCGGCGGCGCTCGAACGCGGCGAGCCGGCGGCGCTGGTGACGATCGTCCGCGCGTCGGGTTCGACCCCGCAGCGGACCGGCGCCAAGATGCTCGTCTTCGCCGACGGCCGCACCGTCGGCACGATTGGCGGCGGCTGCTACGAGAACGACGCCGCCGGCAAGGCGCGCGCCGCGATCGCCAGCGGCACGCCGCAACTGGTGAAGTACGACCTCAACGACGACTTCGTCGAGGAGTCGGGCCTCATCTGCGGCGGCCAGATGGAGGTCTATATCGATCCGATCGCCCCGGCGCCTCCCCTCTATATCATCGGCGCCGGCCACGTCGGCTGGCACCTGGCGCGCTTCGCCGCCGACGCAGGGTTCCGCATCCACGTCATCGACGACCGCGAGAAATTCGCCAACGCCGAGCGCTTCCCCGCCGCCGCCACGATCGTCGTCGACGACATCGGCGCCTGGCTGCATGTCGCCGAGCTGTCCGCGGCGGCCTCTGTGGTGGTGGTGACGCGCGGCCACACGCACGATTTCGAAGTCCTCCGCGCGCTCGCCGCCCGCGATCTGCGCTACCTCGGGCTGATCGGCAGCCGGGCCAAGGTGGCGCGCATCTTCGACGCGCTCGACGCCGAAGGCATGCCACCCGAATGCCTGGCGCGCGTGCACGCCCCGATCGGGCTCGACATCGGCGCGGTCACGCCCGCCGAGATCGCCGTCAGCATCATCAGCGAACTGATCGCGGTCCGTCATGGTCGGGATGTGACGGCCCTGTCGATGGCGTCACATCCAAGGACACGAAGGACGGCGAAGGACACGAAGGGGCCGACAGAGGCGAAGGAGCCGACGGCGCGGACGGAGCGTAAGGGGCCGACGGAGCGAGATATCAGCGCGCAGGAGGCGGAGGAGCGTCGCTAGTCTCCTTCGAATACTTCGTATTCCTTCGTGCCCTTCGCTTCTTCTCCGCAACGCGACGATCGTCACCATGAACGACGCCCTCGATATCGTCGAGGGGGCCGTGTCCATACGCGACGGGCGAATCGCGAGCGTCGGCGCCGAACCGGCGGACTGGCACGATCGTGTGATCAACGCGGGCGGCGCCTATCTGCTGCCGGGCTTCATCCAGACGCACGTGCACCTGTGCCAGACGCTGTTCCGCGGCTATGCCGACGACTTGCCGCTGCTCGAATGGCTGCAGCGGCGCGTCTGGCCGATGGAGGCGGCGCACACGGCGCCGACCCTGCGCGCGTCGACACGCCTTGCCGCCGCGGAACTGCTGCTCACCGGCACCACCACGGCGCTGACGATGGAGACGGTGCACGACACGGATGTGGTCTTCGAGGCGCTCGAGCGAATGGGACTCCGAGCCGTCGTCGGCAAGTGCATGATGGACTCGGATCGGCAGGTGCCGGCGCGGCTGCAGGAGCAGACGCGTGCGTCGATCGACGAGAGCGTCGCGCTGCGCACACGCTGGGACGGACGCGGCAACGGACGGCTGCGGGCGGCCTTCGCGCCGCGATTTGCGGTGTCCTGCTCGCGCGCGCTGCTCGAGGCGGTCGCCGATCTCTCGGCGCGCGACCGGGTCATCGTCCACACGCACGCGGCGGAGAACCGGGACGAGGTCGAGGTGGTCCGGCGCCTGTCGGGCGGCATGACCAATCTGGAATACCTCGCAGACACTGGTCTCGCGACGCCGCTTCTATGCACCGCCCACTGCGTCTGGGTCAGCGAGCGAGAACAGTCGCTACTGGCCGAGCACGACGTGAAGGTCATGCACTGCCCCAGCTCGAATCTGAAACTCGGCTCGGGGCTCGCGCCGGTCGCCGAGATGCGGGCGCGCGGCATCTCGGTCTCGCTCGGTGCCGACGGCGCCGCGTGCAACAACCGTCTCGACATGTTCGAAGAGATGCGTCTGGCGGCCACAATCCAGGCCGTGCGGCGGCATCCGGGCGCCCTCCAGGCGCGTGACGCGCTGTGGATGGCCACGCGCGAAGGGGCACGGGCACTTGGCCTATCGGACTCGATCGGGTCCATCGAACTCGGCAAACGCGCCGATCTGATCCTCGTCGAGCGGGATCGGCCACACCTCGCGCCGGACGGCAACCCGTGGTCCACGCTCGTCTATGCCGCGCGGGGCACGGACGTGCGGACGACTATCGTCGACGGCGAGGTGCTGGTGGACGACTTTCGTCTTGTAAATGAAGAGGTTGCGGGGATTACGGCAGATGCCCGCGACGCCGCGGCGATGATCGTGGCGCGAGCAGAGCTGCACTGAGGCCTCCGGGAAGAGCCGCCTGGTGCTATAATTAGCAGTCGCATTCTCAGATTGCTAAGTTACGTATGAGCCGTCATCCTGAGCTACCGGAACGAGATAGGCGGATCCTCGGCGCGCTCGTGCAGGCCTACATCGAGCAGGGGGAACCCGTGTCGTCGCTGTGGCTCGCCAACCGCGGATTTGGCGTGTCGTCGGCGACCCTGCGTAACGTGCTGGCCCGGCTGGAAGAGCTGGGGTACGTGCGGCAGCCGCATACGTCGGCGGGACGGGTCCCGACCGATCTCGGCTATCGCTCGTATGTGGATCAGCTGCTGTCCGAGCGGCGGTCGATGCGCCACGCCCCCGACGTCGAGGAGCGCCTGCGCCGCGCCGGCACCATCGAGGACGTGCTGTCGCATGTGTCCCAGGAGCTCTCCCGCGCCTCGCACCAGGTCGCGTTCGCGATGGTGCCGGCGACCGAGGCCACGTTCGAGCACCTCGATTTCGTCGTCCTCGACGGCGGCAAGGTCCTCGTCGTGCTGATTTCCGACGGCGGACACATCTCGCACAAGGTGATCGAACCGCCGGAGGCGTACTCGGCCGTCGAGCTCCAGCAGGCGGCGAACTTCCTCAACACGGAGTTCAAGGGGCGATCGCTCAGCGACATCCGCCAGGCGATCGTCGACCGCGTGAACGAGGATCGCCACCTCTACGATCAATTGAAGGCGCGCGCGCTGCGCCTGGCGAGCCGGACATTCGAGGGGATGCAGCGCGAGCCGTCCATCTACGTGCAGGGAACGGCGCTGCTCTTCGACCTCGTCACGGCGGGGGACCCCGAGACCGCTCTGACGACGCTGCGATCGCTGGTGCAGATGATCGAGGAGAAGTCGCGCCTGATCCGGCTGATCGACGCCTGCATGGACGGCAGCAGCCTGACGGTCATCATCGGCTCGGAGCACCAGGATCCGGAGCTGCAGCATTTCAGCCTGGTAACCTCGACGTATACCGACGGCAGGCGCCGCGGCGCGGTCGGCGTGATCGGGCCGACCCGCATGCGCTACTCGCGCGCGATCAACGTCGTCGACAGCCTGTCGCGTACCATCAACCGCGTTTTCGACAACCCGTAACTCATGACCGACGAACTGAACGAAGACTCCGGGCAGACCAGCGCCACGGCGCCGCCGGACCAAGACGATGCGTCGCTCGGCGTCGCCGAGCTGAAGCAGCAGCGCGACGAGTTCTACGATCGCCTGCTGCGCAAGACCGCCGAGTTCGACAACTACCGCAGGCGGACCGATCGCGAGCGGGTGCAGCTCTCGGAAGCAGCCGCCGCGGATCTGCTCACCGAGCTGTTGCCGCTCGTCGACGATCTGGAGCGCGCGCTACAGGCCGACAGCGGCGGCAGCGTGGAAGGGATCCGCAAGGGAGTCGAGCTGATCCACCGGCAGCTGGTGGAAACGTTGCGCAAGCGCGGCGTGAAGCCGATCGATGCGCTTGGCGCGGAGTTCGATCCGCATTTTCACCAGTCGGTGTCCTACGAGCCGGCCGCCGGGCGTCGCGACGGCGAGGTCATCGAGGAGTTCCGCCGCGGCTACATGCTCGGTGACCGCCTCCTCCGGCCGGCGATGGTGAAGGTGGCGAAAGGGTGAGCAAGCGGGACTACTACGAGGTCCTCGGCGTCGAACGTGGGGCCACCGACCAGCAGCTCAAGAGCGCCTACCGGAAGCTGGCGCTCAAGTACCACCCGGATCGCAATCCGGGCAGCGGCGAGGCCGAGGAGCGCTTCAAGGAAGCGGCTGAAGCCTACGCGGTGCTCTGCGACAAGGAGAAGCGCGGGCTGTACGACCGCTACGGCCATGCCGGTGTCAGTGGCGCCGCGGCCGGCGGATTCGATCCGAATGCGTTCGCCGGGTTCGAGGATATCTTCGGCAACCTCGGCGACATCTTCGGGTTCGGCGATCTTTTCGGCGGCCGGCGCCGGCGCGGCGGCCCCCAGCGCGGGGCCGACCTTCGCTACGATCTCGAGATCTCGTTCGAAGAGTCGTTCACGGGCACCGAGACAACGATCCTGATTCCGCGCGAGGAGACGTGCGAGACGTGCAGCGGCTCGGGGGCCGCGGCCGGGAGCGCGCCCGAGATCTGCCCGCACTGCAAGGGAGCCGGCCAGCTGCGCTTCCAGCAGGGATTCCTCACGGTCGCGCGTCCATGCTCGACGTGCCAGGGCAGCGGCCGCGTGATCAGCCGCCCCTGCCAGGCGTGCCGGGGCGCGGGCCGCGTCGGGCGCGAGCGCAAGCTCACCGCGAAGATTCCGGCCGGCATCGCGACGGGCCAGCGCCTTCGCCTGTACGGCGAAGGAGAACACGGCGCGGCCGGCGGGCCGCCCGGCGACCTCTATGTCGTCGTGCACGTGCAGGAGCACTCGTTCTTCCATCGCGAGGGAGACGATCTTTACTGCGAACTGCCGGTGAGCTTCCCGGTGCTTGCGCTCGGCGGCGATCTCCGGGTGCCGCTCGTCGAAGGAGAGGAATCGCTGAAGGTTCCGGCCGGCACGCAGGCGGGGGCTCGCTTCAAGCTGCGCGGCAAGGGCATGCCGAACGTCTCCGGGCGCGGGCATGGGGATCTGTATGCCATCGCGCGTGTCGCGGTGCCGAAGAAGTTGACGAAGGATCAGAAACGGCTGCTCGAGGAGCTGGCGAAAACGCTGCCGCAGGAAGTGTACGAGCCGGACGCCGCCGACGGCGCAGAGAAGCCGTTCTTCGAGAAGGTCAAGGATATTTTTGGCTGAGTATCCGGCGCTCGACGTCCCCTGCGACGACCCCGATTCACCGCTGTCCGACCGTCTCTGCGCGCTGCTCGACGACTTCGATCCGCTCGGGCTGCTGGTCGTGGACGCGGGACTCCGTGTCTTCTTTCGATCCGGCCCGATGCGCGATCAGGCGCGACAGGCGATTGCCGACCGCGAGGGCTTGAACGCCGTGGCGATAGAGGTGTCGGACGAGGACTGGGCGCGTCGATCGCAGGACGATCTGCGGGCGATCGAGGCGGGCGGCCTCGTCATCGCCCCGCCGTGGGACGTGCCCAAAGGGGCGACGCCAGTCATCATCATCGAGCCGTCGATGGGCTTCGGCACCGGGCACCATGCGACGACCCGGCTGTGCTTGCGGATGCTGCGGCGGCTGGCCGGCTCCGAGCGGGCGGGCGAGCCGTCTCCCCTGCGCGGTGCGCGCGTGCTCGACGTGGGCACCGGGTCCGGCGTGCTCGCGCTGGCCGCGTGGAAGCTTGGCGCGGGCGACGTCGTCGGCGTCGACAACGACCCCGATGCGCTACAGAACGCGCGCGAGAACATCGCGCGCAACGGCGCTGGCCCGTCGATCGACATCGTTCAGGACGATCTGGGGAGCCTGCGCATCGAGCGCGCCGGGATCGTGCTGGCGAACCTGACGGGCGCGGTGCTGGTGCGTTATGCAGACGAGCTGCGCGGGCTGGTGCTCGACGGCGGGCATCTGATTCTCAGCGGCTTCGCCCCGCAGGATACCGTCGTGGTCCGCTCGGCGTTCAGGGATCTGGCGGTGATCGACGAGCAGTCGGAAGGCGATTGGGCGTCGCTCATGTTGCGCCGGACCTGAAGGTCCGGGCTACGTCTTCTTCCGGCGACGCGCTGTGCCGGACCAGAAGGTCCGGCCTACGTCTTCCGGTTCAGGCTCCGTCGATGATGTAGGCCGGGTCTTCAGACCCGGCGCAATCAGCCCCAGTCTTCAGACTCACTACAGGTCGCCCCAGAGATACAGCAGGACGCCGAGCGCGACGAGCGGCACGGCGTCGGCGCGCAGCGTGCGCCGACCCAGCGTCACCGGCACATAGCCCGCGCCGGCCGCCGCCTCGATCTCGCGCCCGCTCCAGCCACCCTCCGGACCAACGAGAACGGCGACGTCCGACGGACGTTGTCCTTGGAGGACGGAGGCTGGATGCCCCTCCACGCCGGCTGACGGCTCGACGAGCAGCACCCGCAGCCCCGCCTGGCGGGATTCATCACGCGTGAGCCAGTCGGCGAACGTCACACCACTGCCGATCCGGGGCACCACGGCCCGCCGGCACTGCTTGACCGAGGCGAGTGCGATCCGCGACCAGCGCGCCGGCGCACCGCCCGGCTTCAGATGCGCCGCCATATGCTCGCTGACGATCGGCTCGATCGCCGCGACCCCCATCATGGTCGCGTCGCGAACGACCTCGTCCATCCGCTCGCCTTTCAACGCGGCCTGCACCAGCGTGACGCGGACCAGGGGCTCGGAAACGGGTTCGTACGCCTCGAGCAGCCGCACGGCCGCGCCGTCGCGGCCGATCCGCTCGACACGCGCCCTGAACTCCCGTCCGGCGCCGTCGAACACGGCGACCTCGTCGCCGACCGCAATCCGCAGCACCTGCGACAGATGGCGCGTCTCCTCGGCGTCGAGGCGCGCGGTGGCGGATTCGGCGTCGATCGACGCAAGGAAGCGCGACAGCATGACGTATACTCGCTCTCACTCGCATTGCTGTTCAAGGGCCAGCAGCTCGGTAAGTACAAAATCATCGCGCCGCTTGGCAGCGGCGGGTTCGGCACGGTCTACCTCGCCAACGACACCTGGATCGACAAGCGCGTCGCGATCAAGGTCCCGCACCGGCAGAGCCTCGATTTCGGCGAACTGCTGCGCGAACCACGGCTGCTCGCTTCCGTGTCGCACCCGAACATCGTCTCGGTGACGACCGCCGAGAAGCAGGACGGCATCTTCTTCATCGTGATGGAATACGTCCCCGGCGAGACCCTCGAGAACATCATCGGGGCGAAGGGAGCGCTCGACCTGACGCGGGCGCTCGACTTCACCTGCCAGATCTGCAACGCCGTCGATCACGCGCACCGCCAGGGGGTGATTCATCGCGATCTGCGGCCGGCCAACGTCCTGATCAGCGACAACGACATGCTCAAGGTCGCCGATTTCGGCACGTCGCGCTTCCTGGAGATCGCGGCGCACGGCACGACCGTCATTGGCAGCCCGCCCTACATGGCGCCCGAACAGTTCCACGGCAAGGCGGTCTTCGCGTCCGATCTCTATTCGGTCGGCGTGACGATGTACCAGATGCTGACCGGCATGCTCCCGTACGACACGCCGGCGCCGGCCGACCTCGACAAGCTGATGTCCGGCGAGCTGGTGTCGCCGCCGCGGCTGCGCAACCCCTCGATTCCCAAGGCGATCAGCGACATCGTGATGAAGGCGCTGACGCCGGAGACGACCGGTCGCTATCAGCGCGCGACCGAGCTGCTCGAAGACGTACTGGCGGCGCGCAGCGCGTCGCGGACGCCGCAGCCGGCACCGATGGCGAGGCCGATCGGCGGCGGCCGCATCGGGCGGGACGATCCCCAGAGCATCCAGACGAGGCTTCGGGCCCGCGAGACGCCCAGCGCGCGGTTCTGCTGGCACTGCCGCAAGCCGCTGCACGCGCGCACCGACCGCTGCCCCTTCTGCGGCGAGAAGCAGTAGCCAGTCCATCCGCGATTGGCCGCGGAGCCCGCCGAACCCCTATGCTACGATCCCTTCAGGAGTTACCAGCATGTCCTTCGGCACCGGCAAGATCTGGATGAACGGCTCGCTCGTCGACTGGGCCGACGCGAAGATCCACATCGGCTCGCACGTCGTGCACTACGGGAGCGGCGTTTTCGAGGGTGCCCGCTGCTACGAGACCGAGCGCGGCTCGGCCTGCTTCCGCCTCGACGCGCACCTCGAACGGCTGTTCGCCTCCTGCAAGATCTACCGGATGGAGCCGCGCCAGAGCTACGACGAGCTGCACAGCGCGGTGCTCGAGACGATCCGGACCAACCAGTACAAGGCGTGCTACATCCGCCCGATCGTGTACCGCGGCTACCACACGCTCGGCGTCAATCCGCTGCCCTGCCCGGTCGACGCCGCGATTCTGCTCTGGGACTGGGGCGCGTACCTGGGACAGGACGCGATCGCCAACGGCGTCGACGTCAGGATTTCGTCCTGGGCGCGCGCGGCCGCCAATACCTTTCCGACCCTGGCGAAGACGTCGGCGAACTACGCCAACTCCACGCTCATCAAGATGGAAGCGATGCTCGAAGGCTACAGCGAAGGCATCGCACTGGACACCGCCGGCTATCTCAGCGAAGGCAGCGGCCAGAACCTTTTCCTGGTGCGCAACGACACCATCTACACGCCACCGCTCAGCGCGTCGATCCTGCCGGGCATCACCCGCAACTCGATCATCACGCTCGCCGAGGATCTCGGCTTCAAGGTGCGCGAAGAGATGCTGCCGCGCGAGCTGCTCTACATCGCCGACGAGGCGTTCTTCGTCGGCACCGCCGTCGAGGTGACGCCGATCAAGTCGGTCGACAAGATCACGATCGGCAGCGGCCGCCGCGGCCCGATCACCGCCGCCATCCAGGACGCGTTCTTCGGTATCGTCAGCGGACGGGCCGAAGATCGCCACGGCTGGCTCGAGTTCGTCTACGACGGCGAGCCGCGCCGGGAAACGGTCGGCGCGGCCGGTTCAGCGCGCGCCTAACCCTGCTAGAATTGGGGCGCTCCCCGGGGCGCCCCACATGGACATCAATCAGCTTCTCCAGACCGCGGTCGCCAGCGGCGCGTCCGACCTGCACCTGAAGGTCGGCAGCTATCCGATGATGCGGGTCAACGGCACGCTGGTCGTCGCCGCCGAGGAGAAGCGGCTCGATCGCAGCGACACGGAGTCGATGGCGCAGGGGATTCTCAATCCCGACCAGGTCGACAAGTTCCGCCAGAACCAGGACGTCGATCTCGCCTATAGCATCGACGGCCTCGGCCGTTTCCGGGTCAACATCTTCCAGCAGCGCGGCACCGTCGGCCTGGTCCTGCGCGTGATTCCGACCCGCATCAAGACCATCGACGAGCTGTCGCTGCCGCCGGTGCTGAAGCGCATCGCGTCGGAAGAGCGCGGCCTGGTGCTGGTCACCGGCACGACCGGCAGCGGCAAGAGCACGACGCTGGCCGCGATGATCGACTACATCAACGCGACCCGCCAGGCACATGTGATGACGGTCGAGGATCCGATCGAGTACCTCCACCGCGACAACCGATCGATCGTCAACCAGCGCGAGATCTCGGTCGACACCAAGACGTTCGCGCACGCGCTGCGCGCGGCGCTCCGGCAGGATCCGGACGTCATCCTGGTCGGCGAGATGCGCGACATCGAAACCGTCGAGACCGCCCTGCACGCCTCGGAAACAGGCCACCTCGTCTTCTCGACACTCCATACACTCGACGCGACCGAGACGATCAACCGGATCGTCGCCGTGTTCCAGCCGCACCAGCAGCGTCAGGTGCGCATCCAACTCGCGGCGGTGCTGAAGGCCGTCGTCTCCCAGCGCCTGCTGCCGCGCGCCGACGGCATGGGCCGGGTCGCCGCCGTCGAGGTGATGACGACGACCGCGTTCATCCGCGACTGCATCGTCGACAAGGACAAGACGTCGATGATTGCCGGGGCGATTGCCTCGGGAACCTCGCAGTACGGCATGCAGACGTTCGACCAGGCCATCTTCGGCCTCTACTCGCAGAAGCTGGTGCTGCTCGAGGAGGCGCTGCGCTGGGCCTCGAACGTCGACGACTTCAAGCTGAAGGTCGCTGGCATTTCGACCACCGCCGACATGTCTCGCGAGGAGATGGCCGCCAAGACCGGGACGCCGGCCGTCCCTTCGGCACCGGCGAAGCAGGCCGCGGCGCCACCGAAAACGATTCCGACCATCGAACGCTTCGGCGGACGTTAGTGCGCCGTCGCGGCCACAGGTCACGGACGGGCCCACGCGCGATGCCCGAACGCACCGCATACGTCGACGGCCTCCACATGCTCGGCCGTCGTGAGCTGTCCGTCGAGGATCTCCGCCACCGCCTGCTCGAGCGCGATCACCCGCCGGCGGACGTCGATCGCGCCATCGCCCTGCTGCTCGAGAATCGCGCGCTGGACGACGCACGGGTGGCGGCGGCCTACGTGCGGACGGCGATGAAGGTGAAAGGGCGGGGCCGCCTGCGCATCCGCCGCGAGCTGCAGGAGATGGGCATCGATCAGGGCGTCGCCGCGGAAGCGCTCGCCGAAGCGTTTGGCGACGTCGACGAGCGCGCGATGGTCAGCGAGGCGCTACGCAAGAAGCTGCGCGGCGCGCGGATCACCACCCAGGTCGAGTACGCGCGCGCGTTCCAGTTCCTGATGCGGCAGGGATTTCCCCCCTCGATCATCACGTCGGTGCTGCGCGCCTCTCGTAAATCCGCGCCCGACGAAGGGGACTAGAGCATTTCCAGTTCGCCGTAGCGCAGGCCTTCAGGCCTGCTCCGGTTCGCCGTAGCGCAGGCCTTCAGACCTGCCGTGAGGCGGGGCTGAAGCCCCGCGCTACAAAGGCACGGATTCACACAGAGGAACCGACTCACAGCAGCGCAGGCCCTCAGGCCTGCTCCGATTCGCCGTAGCGCAGGCCTTCAGGCCTGCCGTGAGGCGGGGCTGAAGCCCCGCGCTACAAAGGGGTTCGACGTAGCGCAGGCCTTCAGGCCTGCCCCGCCCTGGACAATCCGCTCGGGTCTAGCCGCTGAACGACTGCAGGAGGTCGGCGAGCACGTCCAGATCGACCGGCTTGACCAGGTGGGCGTCGAATCCCAGCGCGCGCGTGCGCTCGCGGTCGGCCGGTTGTCCGTATCCCGTGATCGCGACGAGCTTCACCGCCGATCCCGCCTCAGTCTGGCGGAGCCGTGCCGCGAGCTCATAGCCGTCCATCACCGGCAGGCCGATGTCGAGCAGCGCGATGTCGGGCGCCGCCTCGATCGCGGCATCGAGCGCCGCCACACCGTCGTGCACCGCCCGCACCCGGTAGCCGAGCGATTCGACGTATTCGGCCAGCATCGCGGCCGCATCCTCGTTGTCGTCCACGACCAGCACCGAAGGGCCGTGGGGCGCGGCTGCGGCCACGCTTCGTTCGGGTGCGGCCGCCGACACGCGCTCCGCCCGCCCGGCGGCGAGCGGAAGCCGGACGATGAACTCACTGCCGCGGTTGCGTCCGTCGCTGCGCGCCTCCACCGTGCCGCCGTGCAGCGCGGTGAAGTTGCGAACGATCGTCAGCCCCAGGCCAAGGCCGCCCTGCGTGCGGTCGAGGGCCTGGCGCTCCTGCGTGAACATGTCGAACACCCGCGGCAGCATCTCCGGCGAGATGCCGATGCCGCTGTCGCGGACGGTGAGCACGGCCCGCCCGTCGGCTGCCGCCGCGTGCAGCCAGACACGGCCGCCCTTCTCGGTGTACTTCGCCGCGTTGGTCAGCAGGTTCGCGGCGACCTGCGCCAGCCGCGCCGGGTCCCCGTCGACCACCAGACCGCGGGCCACGTCCACTTCGAGCGCGTGGCCGCGCTCCTCGAGCAGCGGGCTGGCCATCTCGATCGCCTTGGCCACGATGTCGGCGAGGTCGAGAGGTTCGAGCCGGAGATCGATCTTGCCTCGTGCGATCCGCGAGACGTCCAGGAGATCGTCGACCAGCCGCACCAGGTGGCGTGTTTGACGCTCGATGACGACGCGTTCGCGCTCGAGCGCCGAATCGCCGCGCAGTCGCATCAGCTGCAGCGCGGTCAGCATCGGGGCCAGCGGATTGCGCAGCTCGTGGCCGAGCATCGCCAGGAACTCGTCCTTGGCGCGGCTGGCCGATTCCGCCTCCCGGCGGGCGCGCACCAGCTCGCTGACTTCGAAGACGACCACCGCGATGCCCTCGATCGCCCCGGCCGTGTCGCGCATCGGCTGATAGACGAAGTCGAAGAACGACTCTTCGAGCGGGCCGCCGGGCCGCGAGACGATCATGACGCGGTGCGCCTTGCCGACGTGAGGTTCGCCGCTGGTGTAGACCTGGTCGAGGAGCTCGAACAGGTGCTGCCCTTCCAGCTCCGACAGGGCTTGACGCGCCGGGATGCCGAGCAGGTCGCGCTCGCCCACCAGCTTGAGGTAGGCGGGATTCGCCAGCTCGAAGACGTGGTCCGGTCCGCGCAGGATGGCGATCGCGGCCGGCGCCTGCGCGAAGACCTCCGCGAGTTGGCGCCGCTGCAGGTTCTCGACGGCGCGAATCGAGGCGCGCAGCAGCTGCATCTCGACGCGCGCGATCAGCTCGCGCGCCGAGAACGGTTTCACCAGGTAGTCGTCGGCGCCGGTCTGCAGTCCCTCGAGGCGCGCTTCCTCGCCGGCGCGCGCCGACAGCATCAGCACCGGCAGGTCGCGGAGCACGTCATCGGCGCGCAGCGCCGCGACGAGCCCGAAGCCATCGAGCTCGGGCATCATCACGTCGGTAATCAGCAGGTCGGGACGGGCCCGCCGCACGGCCTGGAGCGCCCGCGCGCCGTCGCCGACCGCTTCCACGTTCCAGCGCGCGCCGAGCAGCCGCCGCACGTACTCGCGCATGTCGGCGTTGTCGTCGGCGAGAACGATGCGGCCCCGCTCGGCGCCGGCCTCCGTGCCCCGCGCCGTCGCGGCCGCGTCCGCGGGAGCGTCCGGCGCACTGTCGAGCCAGCGCTCCGCTTCGACGACGAACGCCTGCGGGCCGATCGCGCCGGCGTCGACCCTCCCGCCTTCGCCGATCTGCGACCGCTCGAGGTGCGCATGCCCCGACGGAATCGTCACCGTGAACGTCGTCCCGCGTTCGGGTTCGCTGGCCACCGTGATGTCGCCGCCGTGCAGCGTCACCAGGTCGCGGACCAGCGCGAGACCGATCCCGGACCCCTCGTGCGTCCGCGCGCGCGTTCCCTCGATGCGGTGAAAGCGCTCGAATACGCGCGGCAGTTCCTCGGGCGGAATCCCGACGCCGGTATCCGACACGGTGAGAACAGCGGCGCCAGGATGCCAGGCGGTCGCCACGCGCACGTGCCCGTCGAACGTGAACTTGAACGCGTTCGAGATGAGGTTGAGGACGATCTTCTCCCACATCTGCCGATCGAGATAGATCGGCTCGGGCAGCGGCGCGCAGTCGACGTCGAGCCGCAGCCCGCCGCGTTCGATCGCCGAGCGGAAGGTGCTGGCCAGGTCGGCGGTCAACACCGACACGTCGGTCGGTTCGTAGGTGGCGCGCGTACGCCCCGCCTCGATGCGCGAGAAGTCGAGCAGCGAGTTGACGAGCTTGAGCAGCCGCAGCTCGTTGCGATAGACGGTTTCGAGCGCCTCTCCAGTCAGGGCCCCGCCGGCAGCCAGCGCGTCCTGCGTCGGGCCGAGCATCAGCGTCAGCGGCGTGCGGAACTCGTGGCTGACATTGGAGAAGAACGCCGTCTTGGCACGGTCGATGGCCGCCAGCGCTTCGGCGCGCCGCCGCTCTTCTTCGTAGACGCGGGCGCTGGCCAGCCCCGCGGCGAGCTGCCCGACCAGCAGGCCGACGAAGCTGCGAACGCTGTCGTCGACGACGCGGTAGGGATTCAGGCCGGCGACGAAGGCCCCGCCCTGCCCCTTGTGCTGCAGCGGCACGACCAGAAGCCGCGACGGCGAATCCTGCCAGGGGCCCCGCGGCAGCGCCGCTACGCCGGCGGGCGGCCGCGCAGGAACCACCACGCCGGCCGGACGGCCGGCCACCTCGAACAGTCCCCACGGCGCCGATGGCGACGTGAGATCGACCACCGCCGGCAGGGCTGCGACGGACTCGAAGCCGGACGCACACACCAGTTCAGCCTGTGAACCGCTGTCGTCGAACAGATAGAGCAGCGAAAACGGGATGTCTCGCGACTCGACGGTCAGGCTTTCGACCACCGCCGCGCAGACATCGCGCTCGGTGATCGCCCGCGCCAGCCGGGCCGCCAGATCGCGCAGGAGTGCCAGGCGCCGCGCGCCAATGACCCGCTCGGTGCCCTCGGTGACGACACAGAAATTCCCGGCGATTCGCCCCTCGTCGTCCGGCAGCGGGCTGTACGAGAAGGTGTGATAGGTCTCTTCGCGATAGCCGCTGCGCTCGAGGAACAGCAGGAGATCCTCGTCCCAGGTCGCTTCTCCGTACCGCAGCACGCGGTCGACGCGCGGGTGCACCTGATCCCAGATCTCCGCCCACACCTCGCGCGCAGGCCGGCCGAGCGCCGAGGGGTGCTTGGCGCCGAGCGTGTCGTGGGCGTAGGCGTCGTTGTAGAGAAACGCGAGTTCGGGGCCCCAGCCTATCCACATCGAGTAGCGCGACGTGAGGAGGACGCGCACGATGGTCCGGAGGCTGCGCGGCCAGGTATCCGGCGGCCCAAGCGGCGTCGCCGCCCAGTCGTGCCCGGCCATGATGGCGCCGACTGCACCGCCTCCTTCGAAGAGGGCGTCCATTGTCCGGTCCATCGTAACTCGGCCCTGCCGCCAGGCGGAGCCCTGGCATGGGGGGCTCTTTCGCTACAATATGCGGATGACCTCTCGGGAAATTCGCGCCAGCTTCCTCACCTTCTTCGAGAAACATGGCCACGCGGTGGTCTCGAGCTCCTCGCTGGTGCCGGCCGACGACCCGACGCTGCTCTTCACCAACGCCGGCATGAACCAGTTCAAGGATGCGTTCCTCGGCAAGGAGACGCGTCCTTACCGCCGCGCCACGACCTCGCAGAAGTGCATGCGCGTGAGCGGGAAGCACAACGATCTCGACAACGTGGGACCGTCGCTGCGCCACCACACCTTTTTCGAGATGCTCGGGAATTTCTCGTTCGGCGACTACTTCAAGGCCGACGCGATTCCCTTCGCATGGGAACTGCTGACCACGGTGTGGCAGCTCGCCCCGGACCGCCTCTTCCCGACGATTTTCAAGGGGGATGCCGGCATCCCTCGCGACGACGAGGCCTACGGGATCTGGAAGAAGCTCGTGCCTGCCGATCGCATCACGGAACTGGGGTTGGCGGAGAACTTCTGGCAGATGGGCGAAACCGGCCCTTGCGGCCGCTGCTCGGAGATCCACTATTTCCGTGGCAACCAGGTCCCCTGCGAGGTCGAGGCGGCCGGCGGCTCGTGTGTCGGGCTCGAATGCCGCTGCGACCGCTACGTCGAAGTGTGGAACAACGTGTTCATGGAGTTCGACCGCCAGGCCGGCGGCGCCTTGAACCCCCTGCCGGCGCCGTCGATCGACACGGGCATGGGTCTCGAACGCATCACGGCCGTGATCCAGGGGAAGCTCTCGAACTACGACACCGACCTCTTCACGCCGATTCTCGACGCGATCGGCACGCGCGCCGGGCGCCGGTACACGGCGTCGCCCGACGATCCGTCGGACGTCTCGATGCGCGTCGTCGCCGACCATCTGCGGGCGATGACGTTCCTGATCGCCGACGGCGTCGTCCCGTCGAACGAATGGCGGGGCTACGTGCTGCGGAAGATCATGCGTCGCGCGATGCGGCATGGCAAGAAGCTAGGCTTCACTGAGCCTGTCCTGCACGCAATGGTCGACAGCGTGGTCTCGGAGATGGGCGACGCCTATCCCGAACTGCGACGTCACCGCGACAACATCGTGACGGTCGTCCGCAGCGAAGAAGACCGGTTCGACGCTGTCCTCACGGCCGGTCTGCCGCGTCTCGAAGAGGCGCTCGATCGGGCGGCGGCCGGATCCAGGGTGCTGGCAGGCGACGAGATGTTCCGGCTCTACGATTCGCTCGGCGTGCCGATCGACTTCATGGAGGACCTGGCCGGCCAACGCGAGCTGGGCATCGATCGCGAGGGATACGAGCGTGCCATGGAGGGACAGCGCGAACGCGCGCGCGCGGGCAGCTCGTTCGACGCCAGGAAGGTGCAGGATTTCGCGTTCGAGTCGGACGAGGCGCGCCGCACGACCGTTGCCGCAGGCGACCGGTTCGAGGGCTACGACCAGACGTCCGTGACCGGCGTTCCGGTACTCGCCGTGTTCGACGAAGATCGCAAGCAGGTGGCGCAGCTGGAGGCCGGCGCGCGCGGCTTCATCGTGCTCGAGCGGACGCCGTTCTACGTCGAATCGGGCGGCCAGGTCTCTGACAGCGGGACGATCGCCATCGAGGGCGGCGGCGCGTCTGCCGCTGTCGCCGGTCTGGCGCGGATCGCTCCCGGCGCGCCCCGCGCCCACCGGGTTGTCGTCTCGGGAGGCGCAATCGCTCCGCGCGACCGCGTGACCGCCGCCGTCGATGAGCGCGTGCGCGACGCGACGCGCCGCAACCACACGGCGACGCACCTGCTGCACGCGGCGCTTCGCCAGGTGCTGGGCTCGCACGTCAAGCAGGCTGGCTCGCTGGTCGCCCCCGACCGCCTGCGCTTCGACTTCGTCCACCATGCCGCGGTCACGCGTGAACAGCTCGACCGCATCGAGCGGATCGTCAACGAGCAGATCCACCGCAACACGACCGTGACGACCGAGGTGCGCAGCACCGACGAGGCGATGGCGTCGGGCGCGATGGCGCTCTTCGGCGAGAAGTACGGCGATCGCGTGCGCGTGGTGTCGGTGCCGGGCTTCAGCCTCGAGCTGTGCGGGGGCACCCACGTCAGCGCCACGGGAAATATCGGATTCTTCGTCATCACCCAGGAGAGCGGCGTCGCGGCGGGGGTGCGCCGCATCGAGGCGCTGACCGGCGACGGCGCCGTGGCCCACTGGCAGCACCAGCGCGCGGCGCTCGATCGCATCGCCGACGCGCTGAACTCGCCGCCCGACCAGGGTGTCGAGATCCTGCAGCGCCTGCAGGCGGACGTGAAGCGGCTGGGGCGCGAACTGGAGCAGGCGAAGCTGAAGGCGGCGCTCGGCGGCGGCGCGGCCGGCGCCGCTGACGATACGCGCGAGGTGAAGGGCGTGAAGCTGATTGCCCGGCGGGTCAGCGGCCTCGAGAAGGGGGCCCTGCGCGGCCTCTCCGATTCCCTCCGCGATCGCCTCGGGTCAGGTGTCGTCGTGCTCGCGTCGGAGAACGACGGCAGGGTGTCGCTGGTGGCGTCGGTGACCAAGGACCTGACGTCGCGCGTCCAGGCTGGCCAACTCGTGAAGGCGCTGGCGCCCATCGTCGGGGGGGGCGGGGGCGGCCGTCCCGATTTCGCCGAGGCGGGGGGCAAGGATCCGGCGAAGATCGATGAGCTGCTCGCGAGGGCGCCGGAGATCCTCGCCGCGCAGCTGTAGCGCCGGGGTCAGACCGGGGTCAAACCGGGGTCAGACCACCAGGTGATCATAGGGGTACGCCGCTCGGGAAACACTGCGGCCGCCGGGTTTTCGGCAGAATCTGACTACCCCTACGAACACATGGTGGTCTGACCCCGGTTTGACCCCCGTTTGACCCCTGTCGTTCGACGGCGGCTCATCCCCGCGCCCGGCGCTGAGCCTGATTCCAGATCCGTGATCGATTGTGCAGGATTGGTGCGCGTGGACCGATAAGGTCCCGGTAAGTCGTTGAACGCGCGCGGCAAAGGACTTGCGCTGTCCCGACCCGGCGCTACCCGCGCTAAACTGCTGAGCTCAAACGAAAACATGGTCCGGGCCGCTCTCCTCTCCGCCATGCTGTGCGCGCTGACTCCGTCGCCCGCGCATGCGGAGCTTTACTCGTGGAAGGACGTCAACGGCCGGCTGGTCATCTCGGACCAACCCCGGGATCCTTCGGCGAAGACCTACCTGGTGTTCGGCTCCGACGGAAGTCCCTACCGGTCGACCAAGGCTCCGTCGCCGCGCGCGGCGCAGTTCGAATCACTCATCAGCGAGCACGCGACCGCGAACGCCCTCAGCCCCGCTTTCGTCCGCGCGGTGATCCAGGCGGAGTCGGCGTTCAATCCGCAGGCGCGCTCGCCAAAAGGCGCGATGGGGCTGATGCAGCTGATGCCGCAGACCGCCGCGGAATACCGGGTGACCAACGCCTACGATCCCGGCGAGAACATCCGCGCGGGAGTCGCCTATTTGAAGAGCCTGATGACGCGCTACGGCAACGACGTCTCGCTGGCGCTCGCCGCGTACAACGCCGGCCCGGGCGCCGTCGACAAGTACGGCCGGACCGTGCCGCCGTACAAGGAGACGCGCAACTATGTGGCGCGCATCAAGAAGAACACCGACGCGACACAGGCCGTGAACTCCCCCACCGCGATCTACCGCATCGTCCGCGTCGTCGACGGCCGGGAGACCGTCAGCTACTCCAACCGGCCATCCCCGGGCGCCACTCTGGTCAATCGCTAGGCCGGCGCGCGCCGCCGGCGGCTCCTGCCAACCAAAATCAGGTCCCCTGCGTCTAATATATCCGTGACGGATATATGAGCCGGATCCCGCCCGATCCACGCGACTTCCTGCCGCTCACACCGGCCATCGCTCACATTCTGCTGGCGCTCGCCGACGAGGATCGTCACGGCTACGCCGTGATGCAGGAAGTCGAGCGCCTGACCGATGGCCTCGTCCGCATGGGCCCCGGCACGCTGTACGGGACCATCAAGCGGATGATCGCGAGTCGTCTGATCGAAGAAGCCGACGAGCGGCCCGACCCGGTCGTGGACGACGAGCGCCGGCGGTATTACCGGCTCACGCCGCTCGGGCGCGCGGTCCTTGCGGCCGAGACCGAACGCATGGCGCGCCTCGTCGGCGCCGCGCGAGCCAAGCGGGTGCGGGCGTGACGAGGCTGCTGATCCGGCTGTATGCGGTCGCGCTGCGCGCCTATCCGCCAGGGTTACGGCGCGAGTACGCCGGCGAGATGCTGCAGTGTGCACGCGCCGCGGCGGCGGGACGGGGACTCAAGACCATGCCGCGGCTCTTCGCCGATCTTGCCGTCAGCGTTCCGAGCGAGTGGCTCCTCCTGCTGAAAGGACTCCCGATGAACGGCCTGTCGCGTGACGTGTTCTATGCGTTTCGCACGCTCCGGCGCAGCCCGGGCTTCACGCTCGCTGCGGTGTCGACGCTGGCGCTCGGCATCGGCGCCAACACGGCCATCTTCACGCTCGCCGACGCGACCGTGCTGCGGCCGCTTCGGGTGGCCGATCCCCAGCGTCTGGTGGCGTTCACATGGTCGGCGTCGCTGCCGGACTACCGCGAGTGGACGACGCGCACGGACGTCTTCACCGGCATCGCCGCCGCCGCCAACGTGCGCGTGGCGGTAGCGATCGACGGCGTCGCCGAGCCGATCGACAGCGCGCTCGTCTCGCCGAACTACTTCACCGTGCTCGGCGTGGGAGCCTCGGCGGGCCGCCTGCTCGGTCCAGGGGATGCCACCAGCGGCGATCTCGCGGTGGTGATCGACCGCGACTGGTGGCAGACGCGATTGAATGCGGATACGGCCGCCGTCGGCAGTACGATCCACGTCAGCGGCGCACCCGCTACCATTGTCGGCATCGTCGAGGACGGCTTCCGCGGCACCAGCCTCGCGCGTCCGCCAAAGATCTATCTGCCGGTGTCGTCGGCCGCGCGCCTGCTGGCGAGCCCGTTCAGCGCGCCTCGCGCACTCGAGAACCGCGGCTTCGTGTGGCTGACGACGATCGGCCGGCTTCGGCCCGGCGTGTCGGCGGCGGCCGCCGCGGCGGCGATGGACGCGATGTATGCCCACCAGCATCCTGACGACAAGAGTGCGGAGCCGCGCGTCGAGCTGATGCCACTCGGCGCCCGCGCGCTCGGCGACGCGAACGGCGTGTCCACCTTCGTCGGGCTGCTCGCCGCGGTCGTGGCGCTCACCCTGCTGATCGGCTGCGCCAACGTCGCCAACCTGCAGCTCGCCCGCGCCGCGGCGCGCCGCCACGAGATCGGGGTGCGGCTGGCGATCGGCGCCGGACGTGCCCGGATCTTCAGGCAGCTGCTCGCCGAGAGTCTGGTGCTGGCGGGTTTCGGCGGCGCGATCGGTCTCGAGGTGGCGTCGCTGTGCCTTCGGCTGATCTCGCGCTTTCAGCTGCCAGGCGGTCTCGATATCGGCGTGCTGCCGCTCGGCGTCAATCGCACGGCGCTGACGTTCGCCGTTCTGGTCTCCGGCACGACCGTCGTGCTCTCGGGCTTGCTGCCGGCCTGGCAGGCGGCGCGCGACACCGCGCCGGTGCCGCTCCGGATCTACGGCAGGGTCACGACTCGGAGCCGGTTGCGCTCGGGGCTCGTAGCGGCACAACTCGCGCTCAGCCTCGTGCTGCTCGCCGGCACGGCACTCTTCATCCAGAGCCTGACCGCCGCCGTGCAGGTGCCGCTCGGCTTCGTGCCGGCGGGCGCTGCCACGACGACGCTGACCCCGTCGGTGAGTGGCTTCGACCGTGCCCGGGCAGCCCGGTTCTTCGACGAGACGCTCGTGCGTGTTCACCGGCTGCCCGGCGTGACCGCAGTTGCGTGGACCAATGTGCTGCCGGTCAACGGCTCCATGTCCATGAGCGCCACGATCGCCGGCTATCAGAAGCGGCCCGGCGACGACACCCATGTGTACGTCGCGAACGTTGGGCCGGAATATTTCGCGGCGGCAGGCACGCGGCTGCTGCGCGGCCGCGCGTTCGGTCCGGCCGACACCGCCGGCGCGCCGCTCGTCGGCATCGTCAACGAGACGGCGGTGAAACAGTTCTGGCGCGACCGCGATCCGCTGATGGGGCGGATCATGGTCGATGACACCCACTTCATCCAGATCGTCGGAGTTGTCGAGGACACCAAGATCCGCTCCCTCGACGAGCGGCCCTCACCCTACCTCTATGCCCCGTTCGCACAGCCGTCCGGTCCCTTCGCCATGGATCGCGGCACGCTGATCGTCCGGACCTCGGGCGACGTGCGAGCGCTGGTGCCGGCGCTCGGGGACGAACTGCGCGCCGTCGATCCACGGGCGCCTCTGACTCCGGTGAGGCCGTTCGAGTGGCAGGTCCGGCAGCTCGTCATGCCGCAGCGGATGGGAGCGGCCTTCTTCAGCGCATTCGCCCTGCTGGCGCTGACGCTGGCCTCGATCGGCATCTACGGCGTCGCGTCGTACGTGACGGCGCTCCGCACGCGCGAGATCGGCATCCGCATCGCCCTCGGCGCCGATCGCAATCGCATCCGCGCCCTGGTGCTGCGGGAAGGCGCGATCCCGATCGCCGCCGGTCTCGCCGCCGGCCTGGCCATCGCACTGCCGGCCAGCCGTTTCGCCGCAGCGTTCCTGCGTGGCGTCGCGCCCCACGATCCCGCCACCTATGCCGCCGTCACCTGCCTGCTGGCCTGCGTCGCCCTCGGCGCCACCTGGCTTCCCGCCCGCCGCGCCGCCGACACCGATCCCGTGACGGCGCTGAGAGGGAATTAAATTTGGAAATGTGGAAATGTGGAGATGTGGAAATCTGGTACCGTGGCATTTCCACATTCCCACATCTCCACATTTCCACATTCCTTCGATGCGCCTCGACGTCTGGCTCGACATAACCTGCCTCTTCAAGACGCGCTCGGACGCGAAGAAGGCGTGCGAGGGTGGAAAGGTGGACGTCAACGGCCAGGCGGCCAAGCCGCATCGCGAGATCAAGGCGGGCGACGAGATCGACATCACGCATCGGTTCGGAAGACGACAGAAGGTCGTCGTGCGGGCGCTCACCGAGCAGCATGTGCGGAAGGCCGATGCGCGGCTACTCTACGAAGACCTGACGCCCAAGCCGTCGCCCGAGGAGATCGAGCTGCGCCGGATTGCGCGGCTGGCGGGACCGTTTCTGAGGCCGGCGTCGGCAGGAGCCCCAGATCGGCGGGAACGGCGGGCGCTGCGACGCTTGAAGGGGCGCGGCTGAGTTACTGTGGTACAATCAGAGGTTTATGGCCAGTCACGATTCCGCAATCAAGGCGTACCGTCAGAGCCTCGTCAAGCGCGACGCCAATCGTCAGTACCGCTCACGCATGCGCTCCGCGCTGCGTAGCATTCGCGTCGCCATCGACTCGGGTGATCCCGCCAAGGTGAAGGACGCCCTGCGCGAGACCATTTCGCTCGTCGACAAGCTCGCCGGCAAGAAGGTCATTCACCGCAACGCCGCCGCCCGCTACAAATCGCGCCTCGCCAAGCGGGTCGCGCGCCGCACCGCGGCATAGGCGCGGTTTCCGCCCGGCCCGGCAGAGCCGCGGAGCGAGAGCCGAGACGTCGGCGGAGCTGAAGCTCCGCGCTACGGGGTTCCCCGGCATCTTTGGCGGAGCTGAAGCTCCGCGCTACGCGGCCCCGTAGGCCGGGTCTTCAGACCCGGCTTCGTTCGCGCTCTCCGGCTTGCCGTCGCCCGGCTACCGGCCGCCGCACAATTCGACGACCAGCCGCTCGAGCAGGACCTTTGGCTCACCGCCCGACCGCTTCAGGTCGAGGTCGGCGCGAAACAGCGCGTCGACCGCCGCGGGAACCCGTCTGACGTCGATGTTCGCCAACTTGTCGCGCACGAACCAGGCGAGCTGCCCCAGGATCATGTAGGGCACCGCTCCGGCGTCGATGGCCAGCGACAGCTGACGCAGCGCCTCAGCGTGATTGCGTTGGCCGATCGCGTTGGTGACCGCCCAGTCGTCCTGCGCAGTTTCCGCGCTGACGACTTCCTGGGCGTCGGCCAGCGTGATCGTCGCCTTGCCTGCCGCATACAGCTTCAGCCGTTCGACGTCGCCGCGCAGCCGGACGATGTCGACGCCGGCGCGCTCGGCGACGAGTCGCGCCGCCGACGGCTCGATCTGCTGCCCCGCCTCCGCGACCATGCGGCGGACCATCTCTTCCGCCTTTCGCAGCGTTGCGCGAAAATCGATGTAGCGCGGATTCTTTTCGTTCTTGAGCCCCCAGCACTCGACGACGGTCGCGTGCTTGAGGAGCGCTTTGCCGATGCGCCTGGTCTTGTCGAGATCCGTGCTGACCAGTATCAGCGTGGTCGAGGGCACGGGCGCCTGCACGTACTCGGTGAGCGCGTCCAGATCGCTCACGCCTTCGGTCGGCTCTTCCCCATCGTCGACCGGGCCGGCCGCCTTGCCGCGCCGCTTCGGCTTGAGAAGCCGCTCCGCGCGCAGCACGACAACGACGCGGCGATCGCCGAGCATCGGAATCAGCCGGCAGGCTTCGACGATCACCGCCGGGGTGGTGCTCTTCTCGCCGGCGTAGAGGCGATCGGAATTGAAGACGCGCAGCTCGTCCTCGACGAGCGAACCGAGGTCGGCGACCAGATGCGACATCTCCGCCTCGTCGTCTCCGAGGATCAGATAGACGGGCGCGGGCTTGCGCTGAGCAACCGCGGCACGCAGATCGGTTGGCGACGCCTGGGGCATGGTGAATTCTATCGCGCGCGCGGCGCGTGACTCCGCCGCTCGAAACTCACATCACCGTGAGGTCTGCGCGCCCGCGCCGCAGGCGGCAGCGTCGGCTACTTCGCGCGATGACCCGCGATGTCCGCCTTGCCCTGGAGCTGCCCGCCCTCCTGGACGATCAGCCGCGGCGAGACGACGTCGCCGACGAGCACGCCGGTCGACTGTATCTGGATGCGCTCGGTTGCGACGACGTCACCGTTGACGGTGCCGCCGACGATCACGGTCCGCGCGTTCAGGTTTGCCTTGACGGTGCAGCCGACGCCGAGCACGACCTCGTGCTCGCCAACTTCGATCGAGCCTGCGACATGACCGTCGATGCGGATGTCCTGGCGGCTGGTGATCTTCCCTTCGACCGTGACGTTCTGTCCGATCCAGGCCACTTGACGGCGTTCGTGCGACCCCTCTCCGGCCAACGGGCGCTCCTTCCCTACGTTCGCAGGTGAAAGCGACTGTAGCAGATATGGCTGCGGCGACGAAGCCTGCGGCGGGCGCGGCTTAGAAGGCTTCCAGAATCGCGCTGACCAGCGCGCGCGCAAATTCCTGCGACAGCCGATCGAGCGCGTTCGCGTCCTGGCCGAAATAGGTCGAGGTGTCGAGCGTGTTCGACGACGCGGGCACGTCGAATTCCTGCCGGTACGACATGCCGGGATTGCTCCAGAGCACCTTGTTCGCCTGGAGGTCCTTGAACTCGACGGTGCCGGTCATCGCCAGGGCATAGCGCGTCGCCTGCTGCTGCTGGTTGAACGCCACTGGTGTCAGCGTGACTCCGGTGATGCTGCCGGTCACGACCGCGTCGACACCAGACTGATCGGGAACGACCGTCCATTTGCCGCGGCCGATGAATTCGCTGCGGACCAGGTCGGTGACTTTGCGATCGAGGTCGAACACCGTCGTCGCGTTGCTGAACATCGGAATGCCGATTCGCTTGACGTAGGCCGGCAGAAACGACCCGCGTCCGGCAAGCGAATATCCACAGCCGCTCTGCGCAAGCAGGGTCAGGATCAACACACCAACCGTCGAGAGTCTTCGCATCTTCCTTCCCGCCTCGGACGTGCGGGGAGCCGCCGTTTTCGCCGCGGGCGTCTACCCCACTACGATGCTGACCAGTTTACCCTTCGCCACGACAACCTTGCGGATCGTCTTGCCCTCGAGGTGTCCTTTCACGAGCGGGTCGGCGAGCGCCGTCTCGCGCAGCTGATCGTCGGTCGCGTCGGCCGGCACGGTCACACGAGCGCGAAGCTTGCCGTTCACCTGGACCGGCACCACGATTTCCGAGGCTTTCGCGACGGCCTCGTCGTGCTGGGGCCAGCCGGCGGCGACGAGCCCCCCCTGATGCCCGAGCGCCTCCCACAACTCCTCGCACATGTGCGGGGCGAACGGAGACAGCAGCCGGACGAGGGCTTCGACCGCTTCCTTGAGCACGGCGATCGTGGAGGGGCTGTCGACGCGTCCCACCTGCTCCGGTTCCTCGACGCCGCCAATGGCGATGCAGTGGTTCGTGCTGCAGAAAGCATAGAGCTCGTTGACGAGTTCCATCATCGCCGAGACGGCGGTGTTGAGATGCACGCGCGGATCGAGATCCACCGTCACCCGCTTGATCGTCTCGTGCGTCTTGCGTCGCAGCGCGCGCTCGGCGTCGTTCAGCGGCAGAGTGGACGGCAGGGGAATCCCTTCTCCCCCGATCGAGTCCCGCAGCGAATCGGCGAGCCGCCAGACGCGCGCCAGGAAGCGCCAGCTCCCTTCGAGGCCGGCGTCGGTCCATTCGATTTCCTTCTCGGGCGGCGCGACGAACATCACGTAGAGACGGAGCGCGTCGGCGCCGAATTTCTGGATCATGTCGTCGGGGTCGACCACGTTCCCCTTCGACTTCGACATCACCTGCCCGTCTTTCAGCACCATGCCCTGCGTCAGCAGCCGCGCGAAGGGCTCGCTCAGGTGCGTCATGCCCAGATCGCGGAATACCCGTGTAAAGAAGCGCGAGTAGATCAAGTGCAGGATCGCGTGCTCGACGCCGCCGCTGTAGAAATCGATCGGGCCCCAATAGCCGACCGTTTCGGGATCGAACGGCAGCTGGTCGTCCTTCGGATCGCAGAACCGGAAGAAGTACCACGACGAATCGACGAACGTGTCCATCGTGTCGGTCTCGCGCCGCGCCGGGCCGCCGCACGTCGGACAGATCGTGTTCACGAACTCGGGGATCTGCGCCAGCGGCGAATCGCCGCGGCCGCTGAACTCGGCGATCTTCGGCAACTCGACCGGCAGCTGATCGTACGGCACTCCGACGATGCCGTCTTTCTCGCAGTAGATCACCGGAATCGGCGTGCCCCAGTAGCGCTGGCGCGAGATGCCCCAGTCCTTGAGCCGGTACTGCACCGTGCCCTCGCCGATCCCGCGCCTCTGCGCCTCGGCGGTCATCGCATGGTTGGCGTCCTGCCATGGCAGGCCGTCGTACGGCCCGGAGTTGACGAGTCTGCCCTCACCCGCATGCGCGTGGGTCATCGTCGCCGAATCCAGTGGCTCTTCGTCGGTCTGGACGACCAGCGTGATCGGCAGGCGGTACTTGCGGGCGAACTCGAAGTCGCGTTCGTCGTGCCCCGGCACGCCCATCACAGCGCCGGTGCCATAGTCGACGAGCACGAAGTTGGCAATCCAGATCGGAACGGGTTTGCCGGTGAACGGGTTGATCGCCCGCCGGCCGGTGTCGAACCCTTCTTTCTCGACGTCGCCCTGCTGGCGCGCCGACTTGTCCTGGGCGGTGAATCTGCCCACCTTCGCTCGGAACGCCGCCGGATCGTCCGACTCGGCGGCGAACCGCTGGACGATCGGATGTTCGGGCGCGAGCACGATGAAGTTCGCGCCAAAGATCGTGTCGATCCGTGTCGTGAACACTTCGACCGAGGCGCGCGGCGCGGGATGCGAGTCGCTGCCTGCGGCGCCGGAGTCCTCGACGTCGAAGCGTATGCGGGCGCCCTGTGAGCGGCCCACCCAGTTCGTCTGCATCGTCAAGACCTTGGCCGGCCACTCGCCAAGCTCTTTCATACCGTCGATCAGCTCGTCGGCGTAGTGCGTGATCCTGAAGAACCACTGTTCCAGGTCGCGCGTTTCGACCGGCGTGCCGCAGCGCCAGCAGCCGCCGTCAACGACCTGCTCGTTGGCGAGGACGGTCTGGCAGCTCGGACACCAGTTGACGGTGGAGCGCTTACGGTAGGCCAGATCGCGCTCCAGCATCTTCAGGAAGATCCACTGGTTCCAGCGGTAGTAGTTGGGCAGGCAGGTCGCGATCTCGCGGTCCCAGGCATAGCTGATGCCCAGCCGCTGCAGCTGCCCTTTCATGTGCGCGATGTTCTCGAGCGTCCAGGTCTCGGGATGCGTGCCGTTCTTGATCGCGGCGTTCTCGGCGGGCAGGCCAAACGCGTCCCAGCCGAACGGGTGCAGGACGTTGAAGCCGCGCATCCGCTTCATGCGCGCGACGACGTCGCCGATCATGTAGTTGCGGACGTGGCCGACGTGCGCGTGCCCCGAGGGGTAGGCGAACATCTCGAGGCAGTAGAACTTCGGCTTCGAGGGATCCTCGGTGACCTCGAAGGCACGCGCCTCGCGCCAGCGCTCCTGCCACTTGCTCTCGATGGATTGGGGCTTGTAATCGGCCACGATCCTTCAATTATAGAGGGTCGAGCCGTCGCGCGGAACGAGCCGCGTACAATGGACGTCGATGACCGCGGTGTTTCGCAGCGTCTGTATCGCATTGGCTGCGCTGACCGTCGGGTGCGGTGGGTCGAAACCGGCCGCTCCATCCACCGATCAACCTCCGTCGACGGGCGGGGGGACGACGATCACCGGCACCGAACGGCTCGGCTGGACCGAGACGGGCGACGGCGCCAACGGCTTCGTCTATGCCGCCTACGTCGACGGCGTTCGCAACGAACTGACGCAGGCGACGTGCACGTCCTCGAGCAGTGGCGCCTTCGCGTGCGAGTCGCCGCTTCCACCGTTGACCAAGGGGACGCACACCCTGCAGCTGTCTGCCGCCGTTCGAAACGGCGACTCACTCATCGAAGGCCCCAAGTCGGACTCGATTGTCGTCACGGTCACCGGCCCAGGCACGGCCCAGGCCGTGGCCATGGCTGTGCCGCCCGAACGTCCCGCAACCTCATCGCCGTCGCCCGCGCAAGACAGCGGCGCGTCGCCCTCGTGCGGTCTCGCTCAATGGGATCCGACCCGCCTGGTTGCGTGGAGCACGGCCGGCGATCTCGAACTCGTATCGCCGAACAGGCGCGCGGTTCAAGCGCTGACCTGGTCCAGCCAGACGGACTCGTCGTGGCATCTCGCGGCGGTGGCCGCGCGCACCGAGCCGGGCGCGCATGTGGTGTACGTCGCGTTGACGTCACTTGGTGATGCCGAGCCCCGCGTCCGGATAGTTCGCTACCGGGAGCTGAACGGGGTTCTGGGGGAACGCGCGGTGCTCGTGGAAGGCGCGCTGCCCTCCAGGCCGGCCGGCGCTACGGCGTCGTTCGGGCCGGACGGGCGCCTGTATGTCGCGTTCGGATGGGCCACGGCTGCCCCCGTCGCGGGCCCGTTTGTGGCCGTCGTGGATCCGGGCACGCCAGGTCCCCTCGACCTCGACGCAGGTTTCGTGGCGCGATTCCCGATTGCGGCGACCTGGAATCGCGATGGGCAGTTCTGGATAGTCGAACGGTCCGGCAGCAGTCAGTACGCGGTTCGTTCAACCGCGACGGGCGGCGCCATCTTCACGTCGACCGCAACCGTCATCGGCGTTGCGGCGCTCGAGACGACGCAACTCGCCGTGTTCGCCGACGATGGAACCGGCTGGCTCATGAGCCCTGCCGGGCCGCGTGCATCGCCAACGCTGCGGGCAGCACGGGTCCTGACGGACAATCCAGCGCATTTTGGGGCCATCAACGTGTCGGGCCGCACGGCCGTCGGCTGCAGCCTGAGGCCGCAACTCACGTTCACCTACGCCGCCTGGCACGACTGACCGCGCGAGATCAGCGGTCGACGTCCTAGAGCATCCTCCGCGGTTGTGACCGCCGTAGCCACAGGGGCCAACATTCGCGGAGATCTCCCAGCCCGCTCGCCATGCGTGGATACCCCACGGTCAGGAACCTGTTTCCTCCGGCTCGATGCCAGAACAGCGCTGGAATGGCGACGGCTACCGTCGTGATCGAGAAATACAGGGGCCATAGCGACGGCCACGGCAGATGGGGTCGGATCAGCGGAAGCACCGTGAAATACACGAAAAACTGAATGACGAATATCGGAAACGACGTCTGCCCCAGCGCAGCCAGCCGGGCGGCCGCGAATCGCATGCGCGCGCTCTTGGCGAGACCGAGAGACAGCGAGAGCATGACCAAGCCAAGCGATCCGTAAAACAGCAGGTAAACGAGCGACGGTGGCGCTTTCGTAAACGGCGACGTGGCGTCGTACAAGGCATCACTCGGCGCGGCTCCGAGCCGGACGGCCAGGTGATAGGACACCTTCAGAAGCATGGCAATCGTCAGGCACGCCGCGGCGGTCCGCAGCAGCAGCGCGTGCACCGCGGGCGTGTCATCGGAGAGAACACGCGCGCCGAGCTGTTCTCCCAGCACCGTTGCCGCGAGTTGCCAGCAGAACCACGGGACAATCGGGAAGGCGTAGGTGAAGCGGCTGTGCTCGGCAACGCCGAAGAATGCTTCCTTGAACACGTGCGCGTGAAGGCCGATCGGGTACCACGACAAATAGACCACCGCCGACACGGCATATCCCACGACGCTGGTGATCAGGCGGCCTCTGGCGCCCATCACGGAGATCAGGCCAGGACTGATGAGCATGCAGACGCCGACCGTGTCGGTGATCGAGAGGAAACGGACGGCGTAGGTCACATGCGACAAGAGAATGAGGATGTGACCGATCGTCAGCAGGAAGAGCCCGCGATCGATGACGATGGTGCGGAACCGATCAAAATCCTGCGGTCGCGTTCGAAAGATCAGGCCGAGCAGCAGGCCGTTGATCATGACGAACGTCGGCGACGCCACCATCCCGATAAAGGTCAGCGCCGGCCGCGTCGAATCCGACCGCGCGAAGTAGGTGAATGCGAAGTGCGAGAGCAGGACAAAGAACATCGCGCTGCCTCTCGCGATGTCGATGAACTGCACGCGATCCCGTGACTGAGCCGGCATGTGCCGGGTTCTCCTAACTCGCGAACAGACCTCAGCCTTTGCAAGTGAGCAGCCACGCTGCTGCCGGGGATTTCTTTACAGAATCGTACGAACCGTCAGACAAGTCTGCGTAAAGGCGATCTTTGTTCTACTGAACCGATGTTCCTTGTCTGCCGCAGGCCGGGATTGTACGAAAGTACAGTGGCGAAAATGCACGGTTTGTCACCGGCCGGACCCGTCGATCGTCGGCGTCTCCGTCTCTCTGACGACATCCAGGACGGCATCGAGTGACGCGCCAAGGGCATCCAGATCATAGCCACCCTCGGTCACGAACGCGGTCGGACACGACACGGCGGAGAACAGCATCCGGACGATCTCGGCAAAGCCGCCGACGGTCACCCGCATCGACGCGAGCGGATCGTCCGCGTGGGCGTCAAAGCCCGCCGAGACCAGCAGCAGGCCCGGATCGTATTCACGCAGGCGGCCGCAGATCGACTCGTACGCCCGCCGGTATTCCACATCTCCGGCGCCCGCCGCGAGCGGCACGTTGAGCGTGAAACCCGTTCCAACGCCCGCGCCCGTCTCGTCCGCGGCGCCAGTGCCGGGATAGTACGGGGACTGATGCGTGGACACATAGAGCACGCGCGGGTCCGCGTAGAACATCGACTGGGTGCCGTTGCCGTGATGCACATCGATGTCGACGATCGCCACGCGAGGCACGCCGCGCGCGATGGCCTCAGCAGCAGCAACGGCGACGTTGTTGAACAGGCAGAATCCCATCGCCGTGTTGCGTTCGGCGTGATGCCCAGGCGGCCGCACCAGGGCAATGGCCGTCTCACCTGTTTCGAGCGCGTGCACCGCGGCCTGCAGGGCGGCGCCCGCGGCCAGCCTCGCCACTTCGTAGGAGTCGGGCGAAGTGAACGTATCCGAGTCGATCATCTGGCCGTCCCGCCCTGCCGTTGCGGCGAGTGCGTCGATGTGCTGGGCACTATGTACCCGCAGGAGTTCGTCACGACTCGCGGGACGCGGCTCAGCCGAGTGTGCGCCTCGATCGCGCCATGTGCGCGCGACCTCTTCGAACACAGCAGCGCGCTCAGCACGTTCGGGGTGCCCGGGCGGTGTCACATGAGCCAGGAACAACGAGGATGTAATCAGCCGCACGATCCGTAATCGATTCGATTTTGCGGATTCCGTTGTAACATGCAGCCCGCATGTCTCACGCGGTTTCGAAGCGGCTGCTGGTTGTCGACGACGACCTGTCGCTCCTGGAGGCGCTCGAGCGCGGCCTGTCCGACGGCGGTCTCGACGTGGTCGCGCACACGACCTTCGAGGGCGCGCGAAACGCGCTGCGCGATGAACGGTTCAACGCGCTGCTGACCGATGTGCGTCTGGGAGCCTTCAACGGGATCCAGCTGGCGGTCGTCGCGCGCGACACCTACCCGGATATGCGGATCATCGTATTCTCGGGGTTCGACGATCCGGTGCTCCGCAGCGAAGCCCAGCACATCGGCGCCACCTACCTGGTCAAGCCCGTGACCGCGAGCGATCTGATTCGCCTGCTCTCCAAAGCCTAGAAGACGACCGTCGCGCACGTCGGTCACGCCGCAGGCGGTGGCGGACCCGTCGGCTCGATGTCGTCGCTTGCGGGACGGCTCAGTGCCGCGGAACGGAACTGCTGGAAAGGAATGTGGCAGTGGTACTTCCGCAGGAAGCCGAGAAACCGCTTGTAGTCGTCGGGCTTCATGTTGAACAGCTCGACCAGCACCTTGTAGTTGCCTGACGTCGACTCCAGACCGCGCTTCACCAGCGTCCGGATGTCGGCCCGGGTGAGATCGCGCGACATGAAGGGCCCGTAGACCACGGACCAGAACGACAGCCGCTCGCTGACCATCTGATCGTACAGCTGGTCGGCGACGCTCTTCACCGCTGGCGCCGTCACCACGCCCATCGTGACCGCGGCCGGCGGGCGCCGGACGTCGACGGGCAGGTCGGCGACGCCAATCGTGCCCCCCCCGGCCCTGACGATCAGTCGCTCGACGATGTTTTTCAGCTCGCGGACGTTGCCGGGCCACGGGTGATCCAGCAGCACGGTCAGCGCGTCGGGCGAAAGCTCCGGCACGGGCGTCTGATAGTGCCGCGCGAACGAGTCGAGGAAATAGCGGAGCAGCACCGGAATGTCGTCGCGCCGCTCGCGCAGCGCCGGGACATACAGATGGACGACGTTCAACCGGTAGTAGAGGTCCTCCCGAAACACCTTCTGCGCCACTGCGTCCACGAGCACGCGATTCGTCGCCGCGATCACCCGCACGTCGACGCGCGTCTGCGCCCGATCGGCGCCCACGCGCTGGATTTCACCCGTTTCCAGGAATCGCAGGAGCAGCCCCTGCATCCTGGGGCTCGTCTCGCCGATTTCGTCCATGAAGACCGTGCCGCGGTGCGCCTGTTCGAAGACGCCAGAGCGGTCGCGGTAGGCACCGGTGAAGCTGCCCCGGACGTGGCCGAACAGCTCGGTCTCGAGGAGGGTTTCGGTCAGGGCCGCGCAATTGACCGTGACGAGGGGCGAGCGCCGGCGGTTGCTCTGGCTGTGAATGAGGCGGGCGACGATCTCTTTGCCCGCGCCGCTTTCACCCGTGACCAGGACTTTCGCATCGCAGCGCGCCGCATGTTCGATCTCTTCGCGCAGCGCGACGATCGCAGAGCTGATGCCGACAAGGTCGGTCGCTTCCATTTTCTATGGGAGACGCAACAAAAGGTCCGTAAAGGGGTGACTTTATCCCCCGGCGGCGGTACTGTCAAACGCCCCATTGAGACGTTCGGGAGGACGCCGAGCGAGCCGGATTGGATGCCGATGCGCCATCAGGCGCTGCACCACGAACATTTGTCACCTGCGAAGAAGACAAACTCTCCTGTCTCGTGAAAGAAGCCCATTTGCGGCAGAACTTTCGTGGCACCTCCGTTGCCTCTTGGAGGTCGCATGGCATTTCCGGTCCACGTCGAGCGTCCCAAACCTGGCTTCGGCCGCCGCAACGTGGGAAGGCCCTCGCCTCAGCGCCACCAACCCGGGAAGCGGATCGTGGCCCTCGGGGGAGGCACCGGGCTGCCCGCGGTGTTGCGAGGTCTCGTCCAGAGTGCGAACCCGTCGATTGATCTCGACGCGCTCACCGCGGTCGTCACCGTCACGGATGACGGCGGCAGCTCGGGTCGGCTGCGTGAGCTGTTTGGCGTCCTGCCACCGGGCGACATCCGCAACTGCCTCGTCGCCCTCGCCAGCCACGACGGCGCGGTCGCGCAGTTCCTTCAGCATCGCATCGCGGATGACGCCGGCGGCCACGCGGGGCATCCGATCGGGAACCTGCTGCTGACGGCCTTGACGCAGGTCACCGGCGACTTCGCCAAGGCGATCGATCAGGTCGGGAGTCTGGTCGGGGCGCGCGGGCGGGTCATCCCGACGACCCTTGAAAACGTGCGCCTGCGTGCGCGCATGGAATCGGGCAAGGTCGTGTTCGGGGAAACGGCCATCGTCCAGGATCCGCTTCGCATCGCCCAGTTGTCGCTCTCGCCGAGTCCGCGGCCGCTCCCGGACGTCATCTGCGCCCTCGCCAACGCCGACGCCATCGTCGTTGGGCCCGGCAGCCTCTATACGAGCGTGCTGCCGAATCTCCTGGTGGAGGGAGTGGCGGCGACCATCTACGGTTCGTCGGCTGTTCGTATCTACGTGGCCAACCTGATGACGCAGCCGGGCGAAACGGACGGCTACTCGATCGACGACCATCTGCGCGCGATCCACGCACACACCGGCTACCATCTGTTCGACTACATCCTGGTGCACAACGGATCGCTCGAGCCGGAGACGCTGCAGCGTTACGCGCAAGAGGGATCGATCCCGGTGTCACGTCCCGGCCGCCTTCACTGCGTCGGCAGCGCGCAGGTGCTGGAGTGCGACCTCGCTGCCCGCGACAACGAAGGCAAAATCCGCCACAACGGCCGTGCGCTCGCCCGCATCATCGCCAGTCTTGCCCGCACGCACCAGGCTTTGCCGCTAGACTAAGGGCATGAAGACGTCAGCGCGCTGGCCAGCCAGCGCCGGGATGCTCTGCATCTCGCTTGTGCTGCTCTGCGGCGCTTGCCGACGACACGACGCGCCACCCGCTGGTCCGGCACCGGCGCCTCCCGTGCGTATGACCGGCGGGGAGCGCTTCTCCTGGACACAAACCGCCACCGACGTCTCGCATTTCCGCTTCTTTGTCTACGTGGACTCGACCGGCACCCGAGAACTGACTGACGCGGCCTGCCAGCGCGTCGGCCTTGACCGCTTCGACTGCACCGCCACGGTTCCGGAACTCACGCCTGGTCCGCATGCGCTGGCGATTGGCGCAACATTGATGAGCGGCGGTGAGGCGGTTCCCGGGACGCGATCGCAGCCATTCAACGTCATCATGACTGCGCCGGCTGCGCCGTCTGGTTCGCCGGCGAAATAGGCCACGACGCCGACGGCGTGATTCACGCCATTCGGCGTGGCGATCCGGACGAATCCTCGAGCCACACCGCGTTCTTCCCCGATGACTTGGCGGCCATGAGGGCCCGATCCGCGGACGCGAGCAGGTCCTGAGCGCTGCCGGCCGTCCCGAGCGTGCCGATGCCGACGCTAATCGTCAGGCTCGACCCCATCGACACCATCGCCTGTTCCACCTTCACCCGGATGCGCTCGGCGACCTGGGTCGCGACGTCGGCCGAGGCGCCCGGCATGATGATCACGAACTCCTCGCCGCCGAAACGCGCGCAGACGTCGAAGATCCGGACGCTGGTGCGCAGCAGATCGGCGACGTCGCGCAGTGCGCGATCGCCTTCGAGGTGACCGAGCGTGTCGTTGATGCGCTTGAAATCGTCGATGTCGATCATCATCAGCGCGAGCGGCCGTTCCTGGCGGAGCGCGCGCTGCAGCTCGGCGGTGAGACGGTCCTCGCTGTAGCGGCGGTTGAAGAGGCCGGTGAGCGGATCGACCGTGGCGATCCGCGCCAGTTCCGACATGTCTTCGTTGATCCGCTCGCGCAGAAAGCCGGCGGCCGCCTGCGCCGCGATGAGCCGTGCCGACTCGAAATCGCGAGCGTCGAACGGGCGGCCATCGGCGCGGTCCGTCAGGGCGATCACCGCGGCGCAGCGTGATCCGACGAGGACCGGCAGGACCATGAACGAGTCGGTGGCGTAGCGCAGGCGGCGCGTGCCTTCGGTTGTCTGGCGGGTCACGAACATCGGCCGGCGGGTGACGAACACCTCGCCGAGAATGCCCTGCCCTGGACGCAGCCGGAGGTGCTCGACGGATGCCACCGGATAGCCGACGGTTCCGGTGATTGCCAGCGCGTTCTCCGCCGGCATCCATTTCGCCAGCGCCCCGACCCGGGCGCGCGTCTGGGCGCACATGGCTCGCAGGACGAGATCGCTCACGCGACCGTTGGTGTGCGTGGAGGTCAGGCGGCGCGTCAGACCATAGAGGCGCCGCTGCAGGCGGCGCGCGTAGGCGCTCTCTTCGCGGATCGCCACCCGCTCGAGGTTGTCGCGCAGATCGGTCACGAATTGCTCGAGCCCTGCCGCTTCGCTCCAGGCGTCCATGTCACCCGGCAGCATCAGCATCCAGTCGCGATCCGACACCCGGCCGACGAGCACGCCCGTCCAGCCCGGCGTGGTGCCGCTCGAGGGCGGCGAGAGCGGCATCGGGACATCCGCCGTGTGCGCGCGTGTGCGCCCGTGCGGCGGCGCTCCATCCGCTTCGAAACGCCAGCCGTCGTCGCCGTGCGACAGGATCGCGATTGCGGTCGAGAGCGCCGTCGCCAGGGCGCGGGCGGCACGTCGAGCGGCATCGTTGAGCGATGCGGCCTGCGTGACCGCCGTCGCTACGTCGATGAATGGGCCTTGCGATGGTGTGGTCACGAGAGACACGCGTCCGCGACGTCGGCTGCAGACGATATGCCACACGCCCTAGAAACCGGTGCGGCGAAATGCGGGCAGTTACGTCGAATCGCGCGCGGCGGAGCGGATCAGCGCGGAAGAAGTCTGAGCGGACGCAGAGTTTTGGCTGAGTCCGGGTACTGAATCAAATGGAGGTCAGCGCATTTGTTGGGATTTCTGAATGGCACGACAGGGAACACTCATTGCAATTTCGTCAGAACCTACAACCAGCTCCCGACATGTCGTCGGGATCACCGGAGTGCTGCATGGACATTCGATTTGTATCTTCACTCACGGCGGAAGACGAGAACAGATTTGCGCCGGCGCTACTGAAAGCCATCGGCGCCATTCTCGATCCGATGCCGATCGCTTACACAGTGCGCATCGAGACGACGGGGTCTCAGGTCTTCCAGCACACGCACACCGGAACCGAGGAACCCACGACGCAGATACCGCTCGACACTGTCTCGCGCTTGCTGCGCAGCGTGCCGGTGGTCGGGCGGGCGACGGGACTCTAAGTGAGTCAGCACTTGCGAAGACTCTCGTCACCTCTGCGGCAGACTAGTGTCGGGTGTCAAGAATCCGGCGGATCACCAATCGTCATTTTTGCCAGTCATTTGCGAGGCGTGCGGTCCGCAAGCTCGTGGCAACCCACTTGCGGATACATGTCGGCAGTAACGGGTCCTGAATACGGTCGGTGCCCGCAGGAGAACGGAACACGATGCGAAACTTAACTCTGGCTCTCGGCTTTGCGATTTCCGCGATCGGATTGTCCGCCGCGTCGGCCGAGGCCGGTCCGGTGCTCTGGAACAGTCCGATTGTCAGTCCCGGCAGTCCGGTGAACGATCGATCGCCGAACGTCGCTGTGACGGGCACCGAGCTTCAGACCACCTTGAATGAGCTGTTCGGAAATCCCTCTCTGGGTCCTGTTCCCAACGCGAACACGGACCAGCAGCAGTACGGCATGTGGACGACCGCGTCGGGTCTCGGTCCGATCACCCCGACTTTGGTGTTCAACGGACCGAGCGACGCCGTGATCGGCATCTGGGGCGTGGATCCCGATTCCAATTCGATCGACAACCTGGCGCTCTTCTTCGCGGGCGCCGCGGCGCCGAACGGCGCGCTCGATGGCAGCGAGGCCGCGGTCGGGATCAAGTGGCTGTCCACGACCGGCACCGTCAAACTGTCGGACGCCGGTGCGGACAGCTGCAGCCCGACGACGGTGAACTGCGGCATCTTCGCGAACGCGATTAGCCGCAATGCCTTCGGCTTCTTCCTGCAGACCGGCGGGCAGACCTACTACACGCTCGATTCGCTCAACGCCGACGGCGCGGCCCACGCGCTGACGTATCAGCAGGGGAACAGTTCGGACTGGGTGATTGCCTTCGACGTCGACGGCGACCACAACTTCACGGACGGCATTCTCTACGTGGAATCGCTCGCTCCGGTCCCCGAGCCCGGGTCGCTGCTGTTGCTCGGCACCGGCCTCTTCGGCCTCGCCCGCGTGGCGCGCCGCCGCCAGGTCGCCTGAAGTCGGATTCTCTCGTCGGCTCCCCAAAGCCCTTGCGCCGTCCGCGCAAGGGCTTTTTTGCGCGTGAAATTCGAGTCTGCTCAGAGCCAGACATCGGCCAGGCGGAGGATAAAAGTCAGCCTTTTGTGGAACTATCCTCAAAAGGCGCCCTGGCGGATGTTCTCTGTCAGTCTCTAACTGACTTAGGGGCTTCATCTTAGCGGGATTAGAGACCGGCGCCACTGTGGACCCCCGGTTGCTCAGTGTCACGATTGTGACAAAGTCATCGCCGGCGTTCGGCGCCGGAGCTGCGTTCGTCCTCGCCGGGGCGCTGGGACTGGTCTTCTGGCGGACGTTCGCGGACCTGGTCAGCGACTGGCTCGAGGATGCCAACTACTCCCATGGCTTCCTCGTGGTGCCGGCGGCGATCTGGCTGGTGTGGGATCGGCGCGACTCGCTTCGCCAGCTCCCGCTCGCCCCCTCCAACGCGGGCTTCGCGGTGGTTCTCGGCGGCCTCCTGGTCCTGCTGACAGGCGTCATCGGCGCCGATCGGTTTCTCACCGAAGCGGCGCTGCCGATCGTCGTCGCCGGCAGCGTGCTGTTCCTGGGAGGACCGCGCCTGCTGCGTGAAGTCGCATTTCCGATCGCCTTTCTCTGCCTGATGATTCCGCTGCCGGCGGTGGTGTTCAATCAGATCGCGTTTCCTCTCCAACTGCTCGCGTCGCGTCTCGGGGTCGCGGGCCTGCAGCAGCTCGGGACTCCGGTGTTCCGGGAAGGCAACGTCATCGTGCTGCCGCAGATGACCCTCGAGGTCGCAGAAGCGTGCAGCGGGATCCGCTCGCTGGTTGCGCTGGCGGCGTTCGCGCTCCTCTACGGGCGCACCTGCGGCGCGACGCACCTGCGCCGCGCGCTCCTTCTGCTTTCGGTCGTGCCTCTGGCGATCGCCGTCAACGCGGTGCGCGTGATGTGCTCGGCGCTCGCCGCCGATCGATGGGGACCAGAGGCCGTCGAGGGTCTGCTTCACTCGTTTTCCGGCTGGGCCCTGTTCGGCGTGTCGATCCTGATACTCGTGATGGCCGATACCATCGTCACCAGGCTGCAATCACGCCCGAGCCTTCCGGCGGGCGCGGCAACCGTATGACCGCCAGAGTCGTGATCCTCGCCGCCGTCCTGGCCGCCGGCGGTCTCGGGCGTGAAGCCGCGTTCAAGCGCGTCCCCATCGACGGACCGCCGATCTCCCTGGCGCGTATCCCGTCGCACTTCGAGACCTGGCAGAGTGCGGGAGACAGCCGCTATTCGCCTGCGGTCGAGCGGACGCTGGCCACCGATGCCTACTTGAACCGCGCCTATCGCGATGACGCCGGCCGGATGGCGGATCTCTACATCGGCTATTACCGCGTTCAGCGGCAAGGGGCGTCGATTCACTCGCCGCTGAACTGCCTGCCCGGTGCCGGGTGGGAGCCAGTGCGCCGCGACCGCGTGCCGCTCGACGAGGGCGCCGCCGGCGCGATCGTCAATCGCGTCGTCGTGCAAAAGGGCGAACAGCAACAACTGGTCTACTACTGGTACCAGTCGTTCAATCGGATCGTGGCCAGCGACTACGCCAGCAAGTTCTATCTGGTGGCGGACGCGATTACCAAGCGCCGCGGCGATGCGGCCCTGGTTCGCGTCGTGGTCTCCCTCCCGTCCGGCTGGCCCGACGTCTCCGCGGATCGCAGCGCCCGTGCGCTGGCCGATCGCGTCTCCCGATCCGTTGCCGAGGAAGTCTTCTGATGACCATGAATAGACAGTGGACGTTGATCGCTCCAGTCGTGCTGATCGCCGTGGTGGCAGTCGGGTTGAGCGCCTGCCACCGCGATCCGCGCGCAGCCAGCCAGGCGGCGATGCAGAGAGCGCAACAGTACGTCAGCGCGGACAATTACAAGGCGGCGATCATCGAATACCGGAACGCGGTGCAGGCCGATCCACGGAACGGCGACGCCCGATACCAGTTGAGCATCGCCTACGAGAAAACGCGCGACACCACCAACGCCTTCCGAGAGGCGGTCCGCGCGGCCGATCTGCTTCCCGAGCGTGACGATGTGCAGCTCCGGGCGATCAACTTCCTGCTGCTCGCCCGCCGATTCGAGGAGGCGCGGACGCGGGCGCAGACCGTGATCGCGCGGGACCCCCGCAACGTCCAGGCGCAGCTCGCGCTTGGCTCCGCCCTGGCCGGCCTCAAGGATCTCGAGGGAGCCGTCGCCGAAATCCAGCAGGCGCTGGCCATCGATCCCGAGCGCAGCGGCACCTACGCGAATCTCGGCGCCCTCGAGGCGGCGCGCGGCAACATGCCCGCAGCCGAGAAGGCTTTCAAGGAGGCGGTGACGAAAGCGCCGACCTCTCCCACGGTGCGGGTGGCGCTGGCGCAGTTCTACTGGCTGTCGGGCCGGCAGGCGGATGCCGAGCAGGTGTTGAAAGATGCGTTGACGCTCGCGCCCGCCGATCCGGCGGTCAATCGTCTGATGGCCCTCCTGTACGAAGCCTCGAATCGCCACGCCGAGGCCGAGCCGTTCCTCAAGGCCGCGGCCAATGCGCCGCACGCCGCCGACAGCAAGCTCGCGCTCGTCGATTTCTATCTCGCCTCGAACCGCTACGCCGAGGCGAGCGCAATCCTGCAGCCGCTGCGCACCGACCCGGCATTTGCGACGCGGGCGCAACTGCGCGCCGCGGAGATCGAACGCCGCCAGGGACGCGGCGACGCGGCGCTGCAGCTCGTGGCCGACCTGTTGAAACGCGAGCCGCGCAACGTCGACGTGCTCCTCGCCCACGCCCTGCTGCTGCAGCAGAAGGGAGACTCGGCGGGCGCGCTCGCCGACGCCAACCAGGCGATCGCGGCCGACCCGACCTCGGCACCTGCCCAGTTCGTCAAGGGACGTGTGCTCGTCGCGCTGCGCCGGCCCGACGATGCCCGCCAGGCCTTCAACGAGACGCTGAGGCTGAACCCGCGCGCCGCGGCCGCGGAAGTCGAGCTCGCGCGGCTGCAGCTGCAGCGCGGCACGCCGGACACGGCGGTGGCGTTCGCCGGTCATGCCGTCAAGCTGGACCCGCGCAGTGCTGAGGCCAAGCTTGTGTTCGCGCGGGCGCTCCGCGCGCGAGGCGACTACACGCAGGCCGAAGGCGTGTTGCGCGGCCTGGTCGACGCGATACCGCAGTCGGCCGCCGTGCATGCGGAAATGGGTCTCCTGTCAGCCGCGCGGAAGCGATCGGCGGAGGCACGGGCGGAATTCGAGACCGCAGTCAAGCTCGAGCCCCTGCAGCTCGACGCGGTCGGCGGATTGCTGGCGCTCGATCTGAGCGAGAACAAGCGCGAGTCGGCGCGCCAGCGCATCGATGCGCTCGTCGCGTCGGCTTCAGGCAATTCGGCGGTCCTGACGATGGCGGCCAAGACGTATCTGCTGCTGGGGGATCCCACCAAAGTGGAACCGCTCCTCACCAGAGCGATCGCGGCCGATGGCAACAACCTCGCGGCCTACGGGCTGCTCGGACAGTTCTACGTGACCCAGAAGCGACTGCCTGACGCGCAAAGGGAGTTCGAGACGCTCGCCCAACGCCAGTCGCCGGCCACCATGGCGCTGACGATGGTGGGCATCCTGCAGCAGATGCGCGGCCAGAAGGCCGAAGCCCAAAAGACGTTCGAACGGGTCATGTCGCTCGACGGCCACGCCGCCGTCGCCGCCAACAATCTGGCCTGGCTGTACTGCGAAAACGGCGGCAATCTCGATATGGCGCTGCAACTCGCCCAGACGGCGAAGGCGGCGATGCCGGAGCAGGCGGAGGTCGACGACACCCTCGGGTGGGTCTATTACCGCAAGGACTTGCTGCCGCTCGCGATTACCTCTCTCAAGAGCAGTGTCGACCACGACCCGAAGAATGCGGTTGCGCAATATCATCTCGGGCTCGCCTACGTCAGGGCCGGAGACAAGACGCGCGCGAAGGGTGCGCTCCAAGCCGCTCTTCGGCTGCAGCCTGATTTCGATGGCGCGGCGGACGCGGCGCGGATTCTGGCGACGCTCTAACGACAGCCTCCCTTTCGAACCCTTGATGACGCCGGGCCGCCGGCGTCACTCGCTCGTGTTTCCTCACGCCTCGTGTTTCCTCACGCCTCCTTGCAGCGATGGGTCGTTGCTACTCATTTCAATTGGCTGAATCGTCCTTCGGCGCAGGTCCGGCAGAACAAAGTCCGCGCTCACGCAGCCTTTCGGAAGGGGCATACCGGCAGATCGTGCGAAATCCTGAGAAAAACGACGGATCGCTCACGTGTGCGGTCTGGCAGTCCCATTGCTATATCGACGGTATCCACTCGTTTTTGGGTTTTGGGATCGTCGACCATGAATACGCCTTTGATTGCCATCGTGAATCACATTCAGTTGTCTGAACCCGCTCTGCTGGTGACGCTCGGCATCTCGCTCTCGATTGTCAGCAGCTGGGCCCGCCGTCAGATCGTCAAGTCCAACGCGCGCCACGCGGCGGCGCCCGTACGGGTTGAATCGCCCGCTCGCCGGACGCCGTGGCTGGTGTCGGACGCCGAACGCAAGATCGCCTAACGTCGATCGCTCTCGTCGACGCGTCTCTCCTTTCTGTCACTCCCGATCTCTCTCTGCAACCGCCGCCGAGCGCTCATCGCTCGCGGCTCGACGTGCGTTCACGTCCGCGCTTTTTCATCGCTCGCGCTGAGACTTTAGTCTGCCTCCTGGCGCCCATCCGCGGCGACACTCTGCGGATTACCAACGCATTTGCAGTGAGATCCAGCGATTGCGCTTGGCTGCGCTCTTGCTCAACGAGACATCGCTGCTGACGCGCCCTCATCGCGCGTCTCGCCTCAACGCGCCATCAGCATTGAACGCAAAGGACACATCAGTGATTAGGGCTCACGAGCGCACCGCCGGGTGTCGCGCGGCTCGGATTTTCCCGGCCGCAATCGGAATCGTTCTCGGATTGCTGACGGCCGCTCCAGTCGGCGCCCAATCAACGATCGCCTTCGTTCAATCCAATTCAGCCACGCCGCAATCGCCGCAGGCGGCCGTCACCGCCCGCTACGCAAGCGCGCAGACGGCGGGGAACGCCAACGTGGTCGTCGTCGGCTGGAACGATACGACCGCGACGGTGGCGACCCTCACCGATACGGCCGGCAATACCTACGTCAAGGCCGTCGGGCCGACGAAGCAAACGGGCCTCGGGACGCAGAGCATCTACTACGCGGTCAACATTGCGGCGGCCGCCGCCAACACGAATACGGTCACCGTCACGTTCAACGCAGCCGCGCAGTACGTCGACCTTCGCATTGCCGAATATCACGGCATCGACAATGCCACGCCCCTCGACGGGGCGGTCGGAGCCGTCGGCACGGGAAAGACCAGCAGCAGCGGCGCCATCGTGACCACGTATGCCAGCGATCTGCTCGTCGGCGCGAACCTGGTCGCGCAGGGCACGACCGCAGCCGGCACGGGTTTCACCAGCCGCGTGATCACCGCGGACCTCGACATCCTGGAGGATCGCGTGGTCACGGCGGCCGGCAGCAACAGCGCGACCGCAACCCTTACCGGCGGCTCGTGGATCATGCAGATGGTGGCGCTTCGCGGCGCACCGGTGTCGACAGACACGCAGCCACCTACCGCTCCCTCGAACCTCGCCGCGTCGGCCCTCGCGACCGGCCCGGTTTCGTTGTCCTGGTCCGCGTCCACCGACAACGTCGGGGTGGTTCGATATCGAATCGAGCGCTGCTCGGGAGCCGCCTGCAGCGGGTTCGCGCAGATCGCCACCTCCACGACCCTGGGCTACTCCGATTCGACCGTGTCGGGTGGAACCATCTACAGCTACCGGGTCAGAGCCGAAGACGCGGCCGTGAACCTCAGCCCCTATTCAAACGTGGCCACCACCACCGCCATCGTTCTGGCGGATACGACCGCGCCTACCGCCCCGTCCAGCGCCACGGCCGCCGCCCTCTCGAGCAGCCAGATCAGGGTTTCGTGGACCGCGTCAACCGACAACGTCGGCGTGACAAACTATTTCGTCGAGCGCTGCAGCGGTGCGAGCTGCTCGAGTTTCGCACAGGTGGGCACGGCCGCCGGCACGACGATCGACGACGGCGGCCTCGCGGTGTCGACGGCCTACAGCTATCGTGTACGGGCGACCGACGCGGCGGGCAACCTGAGCGCATATTCGAACGTCGCCAGCGCGACGACCCAGGGGGCTCCCGACACGCAGGCGCCCACTGCACCGGGAACGCCGGCGGCGACGGCGGTCTCGAATAGCCAGATCAATCTGAGCTGGACGGCCGCCACCGACAACGTCGGCGTCACGAGCTACCTCGTCGAGCGATGCCAGGGAGCCGGATGCTCGACCTTCGCGCAGGTCGGCACCTCCGCCACCACCTCGTATGGCGACACTGCCCTCGCCGGTGCGACGTTCTACAACTATCGAGTACGGGCGAGCGACGCCGCCGGCAATCTCGGCCCCTACTCGGCAGCCGCGGGCGCGACGACGCAGGCGACCCCGACGATCGCGTTCATCCAGGCAAATTCGGCGGTACCGCAATCCGCGCAAGCGAACGTGAGCCTCGCGTTCACGCTGGCGCAGACGGGCGGCAATCTCAACGTCGTCGTCGTCGGCTGGAACAGTTCGTCGGGACAGGTGACGTCGGTCACCGACACGCGCGGCAACGTGTACGTCAGCGCCGTCGGCCCGACGAGCGTCGGAGGATTCGGAACGCAGAGCATCTACTACGCGGCCGGCATCACGCCGGCGGCGGCCAACGCGAACACCGTCACGGTGGCCTTCGATTCGGCGGTGCCGTACGCGGACATCCGGATTGCCGAGTACTCGGGGATTTCGTCGGTGAACCCCGTGGATGTGGTCGCCGCGGCTTCGGGAAGCGGCACGTCGAGTTCCAGCGGCACGGTGACGACGACCAATCCTGCGGATCTGCTCGTCGGCGCGAATCTCGTCGCCTCCGGAACGACCGGCGCCGGGACGTCGTTCACCAATCGCGTCATCACGAACCCCGACGGCGACATCCTCGAGGATCGCATCGTCACCACGGCCGGCAGCTATTCGGCGACCGCGCCGCTGTACTCCGGCACGTGGATCATGCAGATGGTGGCCTTCAAGGCGGGAGCCGCGGTTCCCGACACCCAGCCGCCTTCGGCGCCGTCCGGCCTGACCGCCACGGCTCCCGCTGGCACGGAGGCCGACCTTGCCTGGACGTCCTCCACCGACAACGTCGGCGTCATCGGCTACCGAGTGGAGCGGTGCCAGGGGGCTGGCTGCGCGACATTCGCGGAAATCGGCGTGTCGAGTGGAATGGCAGCGTTCAACGACACGACGGTGACGGCCAGCCTCACCTACTCGTATCGCGTCCGAGCCGGCGATGCGGCTGGTAACCTCAGTCCGTACTCGAACATCGCGACGGTCACGACGCCGGCTCCAGACGTCGTTCCGCCGTCGGCACCGGGTGTCCTCGCCGCGAATGCGGTCAGTGGCACGCAGATCGACGTCTCTTGGGGGGCGGCCACTGACAACGTCGGCGTGACCGGCTATCGGCTGGAACGGTGCCAGGGACAGGGTTGCACGGCATTCAACAAGCTCGGCACCACGATCACGGGGACCAGCTTCAGCGATACCAGTCTGAGCGTCAGCACCAGTTACAGCTACATCGTCCGTGCGGAAGATGCCGCCGGCAACGTTGGTCCTTATTCGAACGTCGCCGGCGCGACGACCCTCGGCACGAACCCGCAACTGGTGGCCGCCTACTCCTTCGATGAAGGCACGGGAACAACCGTCACCGACTTGTCGGGCCACGGGAACAACGGGACGATCGCGAACGCCGCGTGGGCGGCGACCGGCAAGTTCGGCAAGGCGCTGACCTTCAACGGGTCGAGCGCGGTCGTCACCATTCCCGACGCGCCGTCGCTGCACCTCACGACGGGGATGTCGATCGAGGCATGGGTCAACCCGAGTGTCGCGGCCTCTGACTGGAAGGACATCGTCTACAAGGCCAACGACAACTACTATCTGGAGGGGGCGACTCCTGGCGGACGTCCGGCGATTGGTGTCACGATCGCCGGATCGGCCACCGAGGCGTTCGGCGGCGCGGCGCTGGCCGTGAACACCTGGTCGTTCCTGGCGGCCACCTACGACGGGACAACGCTGCGGTTCTACGTCAACGGCATCCAGGTCGGCAGCCAGGCCAGAACCGGTGCGATCACGACGTCGGCGAATCCCCTGCAGATCGGCGGCGACGGCCTCTACGGGCAGTTCTTCCAGGGGATGATCGACGAGGTACGCGTCTATAACGCGGCGCTCTCGACCGGACAGATCCAGGCGGACATGGCAACCGCCACGGGCGGATCCTCGCCGGCCGTGTTGTTCTCACCCGCCGCCCTGGACCTGGGCAATCAGCCCATCGGCGTGCAGAGCGCCGCCGTTCCGGTGACATTGACGAACGTGGGCTCGGCCACGCTCAACGTGACGGGACTCTCGATCACCGGCGTCCAGGCGGCGGAATTCGGCCAGACGAGCAACTGCGTCGGCGCCATCGCCCCTCAGGGGAGCTGCACGATCAGTGTCACCATGACGCCGGCGGCCGCCGGTCTGCGGAGTGCGACGCTGAGCGTTGCCGACAACGCTCCCGGCAACCCGCACGCGCTCCCGGTGAGCGGCACGGGCGTAGGCTTCTCGATCGCGCCGCAGACCGCCGTGGTGACTCCGGCGCACGGGCAGCAGTTCGCAGCAAACGGTCCGGGATCCGGCAGTGTCGTCTGGTCGGTGGATGGCCTGGCTGGCGGCAGCGGCGCTACGGGAATCGTGTCGACGGCTGGCCTCTACACGCCGCCTTCCGCCGGCGGCAGACACCTGGTGACCGTGACGACCACCGACGGGGCGAGGTCGGCAACGGCAACGGTGTACGTCACCGCGCATCCGGGGGTCTTCACGCACCACAACGACAACGCCCGGACGGGCCAGAACGTCAACGAAACGGTGCTGACGCCGGGCAACGTCAACTCGACGACGTTCGGGAAGCTGACGTCCTACAGCATCGACGGCATCTCCCACGCCTCGCCGCTGTATGTCGCGAACGTCAACATTCCGGCCGTCGGCGTTCGCAACGTGGTCTACGTCGCGACCGAGCACGACAGCGTCTACGCTTTCGACGCGGACAGTACCGGCACGAGTCCTCTGTGGAAGGTGAGCTTCCTCAGCTCGGGCGTGACGAGCGTTCCCAACGGCGACACCGGCGAATGCTGTGACATCAAGCCGGAGATCGGCATCACCGGTACGCCAGTCATCGACCAGGCGTCGGGTACGCTCTACGTCGTCGCGAAGACGAAGGAGGGGTCCTCGACCTACGTTCAGCGGCTGCACGCCCTGAATATCGCGACGGGCGCCGAGAAGTTCGGCGGCCCCGTGGTGATTCAGGGCAGCGTTCCCGGGAACGGCACCGGATCCACCGGCGGCACGCTTGCGTTCGATCCGCTCCGGGAGAACCAGCGAACGGGCCTGCTCCTGTATAACGGCGTGGTTTACTTCGGCTTCGGAAGCCACGGCGACATTCCCCCCTACCACGGGTGGCTGCTTGGGTACAGCGCCACGACGCTGCAGAAGGTCTTGACGTTCGTCGCGACGCCGAACGGCACCGGCGGCGGAATCTGGCAGAGCGGCGGCGGCCTCGCCATCGACTCCTCGGGCAACTTCTTCTTTGCTACCGGCAACGGAACGTTCGATCTCGACACGAGCGGCATCGACTACGCCAATACGTTCCTCAAGTTCAACCCCGTCGGTGGCGTGCTCGACTACTTCACACCGCATGACGAAGGCACGATCGACGCGAACAATCTGGATCTGGACGCCGGGGGGATGATCCTGTTGCCCGATCAGCCTGGCGCGCATCCGCACGAACTGGTCAGCGCCGGCAAGGATGGCACCGTCTACATGGTCGATCGCGATTCGATGGGCCACTTCCATACGCCCGACCAGAACGTGCAGCGCCTGAACAACGTCTTCCCGTTCGGGACGCCACTGCCCGGCAACTACAGCTCGCCGGTCTATTTCAACGGCGCGGTGTACTTCGCTCCGGTCGCCGACGTGGTGCAGATGTTCAAGCTGTCCAGCGGGCTGCTCACGACGTCGCCCACCTCGACGACGCCGGAGACATTCGGCTACCCGGGCGCGGCACTCGCGGTTTCGGCCAACGGGACTCAGAACGGCATCCTCTGGGCCGTGCAGAAGAACGGGACTGCGACGGGCACCTTGCGAGCGTATGACGCCAGCAACGTGGCATTCGAGATCTACAACAGCGACCAGGCCGCTGCCCGCGATGCGTTGGATGTGGCGGCCAAGTTCAGCATCCCGCTGGTGGTCAACGGGAAGGTGTTCGTGTCATCGGAGGGCCGTCTGACGGTCTACGGTCTTCTGCAGTAGGCCGACGCTCCTCGAGAGAATGGCCGATCGGCGGGCGCCAGGACAGGCCTGGCGCTCGTCCGCGCATCGCCGACCGGGTACACATTCGTAATATTCCGCGTATACTCGGGCTCCGTGCGGCCCCGACTACATTTCTGTGTTTTTTCCTTCCTCCTCTGCCTAGTCGCCTGGTTTACCAATCTCCTCCCGGACGGCCGCGCGTCGGCGCAGGCCGCCGTTGGATTCGTTCAGATCGCGGCGGCGACACCGCAATCTGCCCAGACGTCGGTGGCCGTGCGATTCACGGCGGGTCAAGCCGCGGGAAATCTCAACGTGGTGGTCGTCGGGTGGAACGATACGACTGCACAAGTGCAATCGGTCACGGACACCCGTGGAAACGTGTATGCACGTGCGGTCGGCCCGACGGTGAGCAGCGGCCTGGGCACTCAGAGCATCTACTACGCCAGGAACATCACGGCTGCCGCGGCCGGCACCAACGTCGTGACGGTGGTCTTCACGCCCGCCGCGCAGTTCGCCGACGTTCGCATCGCGGAATACCGGGGACTCGACCCGACCGCTCCTCTCGATGTCGCCGTCGGGGCCCAGGGCACCGGCACGACCGCCAGCAGCGGCTCCGTGACGACCAGATACGCGAATGACCTGCTCGTGGGCGCAAATCTGGTCGCACAGGGAACCCTCGGCGCCGGGACGGGCTACGCGTCGCGCATCGTCACGACTCCAGACGGCGACATTCTCGAGGATCGCACGGCATCGACCGTCGGAAGCTACAGCGCGACCGCCAGGCTCACCGGCGGCGCCTGGGTCATGCAGGTGGTGGCCTTCCGCCCCTCGTCGGGCTCCGCCGACACCCAGCCTCCCAGCACTCCGGCGGGCTTGACGGCCAGCAGCCCGTCCGCCACTCAGGTGGGGTTGGCGTGGACAGCCTCGACCGACAACGTCGCGGTCTCGCAATACCTGATTGAACGTTGCCAGGGCGCCGGCTGCTCGACGTTCGCGCAGGTTGGCACGTCAACGGCGCCGACCTACAGCGATGCGACCGTCGCTGCCAGCACGACCTATCAGTATCGGGTCCGCGCCTCCGATTCGGCGAACAACCTCAGTGGGTATTCGAATGTCGCCAGCGTGACGACGCCGACGGCACCCGACACGGCTCCTCCCTCTGCGCCGTCGGCATTGACCGCCGCTCTCTCGACCAGTCAGATCAATCTCGCGTGGACCGCCTCGACCGACAACGTCGGCGTGTCGCGCTATCTGGTCGAACGGTGCCAGGGCGCCGGCTGCTCGACCTTCGCGCAGGTCGGCACGGCGACGGCAGTCAACTACAGCGACACGACCGTCGTCGCCGGCACGACGTATCAGTATCGTGTCCGCGCCTCCGACGCGGCGAACAACCTGAGTGGGTATTCGAATAGTGCCAGCGTGACGACGCCGCCGGCACCTGACACGGCTCCTCCCTCTGCGCCGTCGGCATTGACCGCCACCGCGTCTTCGACCAGTCAGATCACGCTCGCGTGGACCGGCTCGACTGACAACGTCGGTGTTTCGAGTTACGTGATCGAACGATGCCAGGGCACCGGCTGTTCGACGTACGCGCAAGTCGGCACCGCCACGGCACCCGGCTACAGCGACACGACGGTCGCCGCCAGCACGACGTATCAGTATCGCGTCCGCGCCTCCGACGCGGCGAACAACCTGAGTGCGTATTCGAATATCGCCGCTGCGACAACGCCGGCGCCCGCAGACACCGCCCCGCCGACAGCACCGACCTCGCTCACCGCGACCGCGATCTCGGCCAGCCAGATGAATCTGACGTGGACCGCCTCCACCGACAACGTCGGCGTCACCGCTTACCAGATCGAGCGCTGCACTGGTTCGGGGTGCGCTGCTTTCGTACAGATTGCCACCGCCACAGCAAGCCCCTATAGCGACACGACGGTCGCCGGCGGCACGAGCTACAGCTACCGGATCAGGGCCACGGATCTCGCGAACAATCAGAGTGGATACTCCGCGGTGGTCAGCGCGACGACGCCTGCCGCCGCTCCGATCGGTTTTGTGCAGATGGCCTATGCGACGCCGCAGTCGACGGTGGCGTCCGTCAATGTTGCATTTCCGGCTGCCCAGACTGCGGGCGATCTGAGCGTCGTCGTCGTCGGCTGGAACGACGCCGTCGCTCAGGTCCAGTCCGTTGCCGACTCGCGAGGAAACATCTATACGAAAGCCGTCGGACCGACCGTCCGAAGCGGACTCGGAACGCAGAGCATCTACTACGCGCCCAACATCGCGTCGGCGCCGGCCAACGGGAATACCGTCACCGTGACGTTCTCGCGGGGCGCCAGTCACCCCGATATTCGGATTGCGGAATACCGCGGGCTCGATGCCGTCGCGCCACTCGACGCGGTTGCGGCGGCAACGGGCAGTACCACGCCGAGCAACAGCGGCACTCTGACGACCCGGAGCAGCAGCGAACTGCTCGTCGGAGCCAACCTGGTGGCTCAAGGCACGACTGCGGCGGGCAGCGGCTTCACAAACCGGGTCGTCACCAACCCCGACGGCGACATCCTCGAAGACCGCATCGTCACGACCGTCGGCACGTACAGCGCCGCCGCCACGTTGACGGGCGGGGCGTGGGTGATGCAGCTGGCGGCGTTCAAAGCTGGAGGCGTCGCGGTCGACTCGCAGCCCCCGACGGCCCCGGGGAATGCGACAGCGACGACGGCGTCCACTTCGCAGGTGAACGTGACGTGGACGGCGTCGGTTGACAACGTGGGTGTCACGGCCTATCGCGTTGAACGGTGCGCCGGCAGCGGGTGCACGACCTTCACCGAAATCGGCACGACGTCCGGTGCGCTCGGACTGAACGACACGGGATTGTCGGCGAATACCAGCTACAGCTACCGAATCCGGGCGGGCGACCAGGCCGGCAATCTCAGCGTCTACTCCAACACGGCGAGCGCCGTCACCTCCCAGGCACTCGACAGCGAGCCACCCTCCGCTCCGGGACCGCTGACGGCGACCGCGTTGAGCGGTACACAGGTGTCGCTCAACTGGAGCGCGGCCACCGATAACGTCGGCGTCACCGGCTATCGCATCGAGCGGTGCCAGGGCGTGGGCTGCACGACGTTCATCAAGCTGGCGACACCCACTGGTACAACGTTCACCGATACGGGCCTGACGCCCAACACCACCTACAACTACGTCGCCCTCGCCACAGACGCCGCTGGCAACCTCGGGCCGTACTCGAATATGGCGGCGGTCACGACGACCGCGACGGTTCCTGAACTGGTCGCCGCTTACTCCTTCAATGACGGTTCGGGCAGCACGGCCCTCGATTCCTCCGGCACGGGCAACACCGCCACCATCGGCTCCGCAACGTGGTCCACCGCCGGCAAGTTTGGCGGTGCACTGTCGTTCAGCGGAAGCGCGCGCGTCGTCGTGCCCGACAGCCCGTCACTGCACCTCAGCACCGCGTTGACGCTGGAAGCCTGGGTCAATCCAACCGCGGTCAGCAGCGCCTGGCGCGACGTCGTCTACAAGGGGAACGACAACTACTATCTGGAAGCCACGACAGACAGCGGAGGCAGGCCCGGTGCCGGTGTCACGCTCGCGAGCTCCGGCAACAGCAACACCTACGCACCAGCGGTGCTGTCCCCGAACACCTGGACTCATCTCGCCGAAACCTACGATGGGACGACGGTTCGTTTGTACGTCAACGGCGTCCAGGTCGCAGCGTCCAGCCTGAGCGGCCCACTGGCGTCGTCCACCAGCCCACTGGAGATCGGTGGCGACAGCATTTACGGTCAGTACTTCCAGGGGCTCATCGACGAGGTGCGGGTCTACAACGTCGCGAGGACGCCTGCACAGATTCAGTCCGACATGAGCTCGCCCGTGGGCGCCTCCGTCCCGGTCGTCGTGTTGAGCAACTCGTCGATCGACTTCGGTCAGCAGGCCATTGGCGTCCCCGCGCCAACGTCGGACCTGACCGTCACGAACGTTGGAACGGCGCCGCTGAACTTCACCGCCATCTCCACCACCGGCAGCCAGGCTGCGGAGTTCAGCCGCACGACGACGTGCGGTACGGCGCTCGCCGCCGGATCGTCCTGCTCGGTCACGGTCACGTTCACGCCGGCGGCCGCCGGCGCCCGGTCGGGAATCCTGACGATCCAGGACGATGCCGCCGGCGCACCGCAGGTGATCACGCTGTCGGGCCAAGGGGTTTCGGTGCTCCTGTCCCCTGCCACGGTCACGCTGACCCCGAACCGTCCCGTACAGTTCAGCGCGATCAGCAACGGCTCCAGCACATACGTCTGGTCGGTTGACGGAGTCGCTGGGGGCACGTCCGCATCCGGCACCATCACGGCCGATGGACTGTATACGGCGCCGTCGACCACCGGCTCCCACACCGTGTCGGCTACGACGACCGACCAGTCTTTGTCCGGCAGCGCGACGGTCTTCGTCGTCAACTACACGGGAACCTTCACTTTCCACAACGACAACGGTCGCACGGGCGCCAATCTGAACGAAACGGTCCTGGCTCCCGCCAACGTCAACTCGAGCCGATTCGGAAAGCTCCGGTCATACGCGATCGACGGCATCTCGATGGCCTCGCCGCTCTACGTGCCGGCTGTCACCGTCCCGGGTATCGGCGTTCGTAACGTCGTCTACGTGGCGACAGAGCACGATTCCGTCTACGCCTTTGACGCGGACGGGAACGACACGAATCCGCTCTGGCAGGTCAGTTTCGTGAATCCTGCGGCTGGCGTGACCACCGTCAGCCCGGCCGATGTCAATGAGTGTTGCGACATCGCACCGGAAATCGGCATTACCGGGACTCCGGTCATCGATGCCGCGACCGGCACGCTTTACGTGGTTGCCAAGACGGCTGAGACGATCGGCTCCAACAAGACTTTCGTCCAGAGACTCCACGCGCTCGATGTCACGACAGGCGCAGAAAAGTTCGGCGGCCCGGTCGTCATTCAGGCTTCGGTTCCCGGAACGGGTACTGGAAGTGCCGGAGGCCGTGTCGCGTTCGACGCGTTGCACGAAAACCAGCGTCCGGCGCTGCTGCTGAACAACGGCGTGGTCTACGTGGCCTTCGGCAGCCACGGAGACATTCAGCCGTACCACGGATGGGTCCTGGGCTACAACGCCGCGACGCTGCAGCAGACGTTTGCCTATTGCGTCTCGCCCGACGCCGAAGGCGGAGGTATCTGGCTGGCCAACTCCGGCCTTGCGGCTGACGCGAACGGCAGCGTCTTCCTGGTCACCGGCAACGGCACCTTCGACGGCAATAGCGGGGGGACGAATTTCGGCGACAGCTACATCAAGCTCGGTCCGGCCGGCGCCTTCCTCGACTACTTCACGCCTCACAACGAAGGCACGCTCGACGGGGCCAACGCCGACCTCGGGGCGGGTGGCATCACTCTTCTGCCGGATCAGTCGGGCACCCACCCACACCTGCTGGTGAGCGCCGGGAAGAACGGCACCATCGACGTCATCGATCGTGACAACATGGGCCACTACCATGCGGCCGACGACAGCCAGATTGTGCAGTCGCTCGCGAATATCTTCCCGTTCGGAACGCCAGAGCCGGGAAACTACAGCGCGCCCATCTACTACAACGGGGTCGTCTACTTCAGCCCCGTATCCGACAACCTGCAGGCGTTCGCCTTGACGAACGGGCGGTTGTCGACCTCGCCGACCTCGCGCGCATCCGAAATCTTCGCCTACCCGGGCGGCACCCTGGCGGTTTCGGCAGCCGGCAACGTCAACGGCATTCTGTGGGCGATCGAGCGGCGCGGCACGGCATCGGGCGCGCTGCACGCCTACGACGCGTCGAACCTTGGAAACGAGCTGTATCATTCCGATCAGGCTGGGAGTCGCGATGTGCTCGACGAAGCGGTCAAATTCAGCGCGCCCCTCGTCGCCAACGGCAGGGTCTACGTCGCATCGGCGACGCGACTCACGATCTACGGCTTGTTCCAGTAACCAGGCGTGCGCACACATCTCGCGATGATCGGCGGCCTGGCGTGGGCACTGGGTTGGGCGACGGCCATCGCGCAGACGGCCCTTCCGAATCCGGCCGGCATCATCCCTGCGCTGACACCCGACACACTGCAACAGGCCACAGCCTGCGGGCGGTCCGGAGCGGCCTGTGCGGTTGCGCCGTACCAGCTCTGTCCGTCGAGCGACGGCCGCTACGACGCGCGCGTCGCGACGCCGTTCTCGCGGGTGGCGTCGGCCGCGTTCGAATCGGCGAAAAGCGGCCGGAGCGGCCGGCAGATCGCACCGGGCGACGTCAACAGGTGGGGCGTCGGGATATACGTGTTTCCGGCCGACAGTTCGCCGCACGCCGAAGCGATTTCGCGCCTCGAGATTCGACGCGGAAGTGCCGTGGTACGGCCGACGACTTCCACGGTCGGCCCCATCGCTGCCAAGATGCCCGACGGCTCGACCCGGCAGCTCGCCAGGGGCTTCTTCTCGTTTGCGCCTGGCGCCTTCGCGCCAGACAAAGACGTCGTGGTCGCATTCATCAGCGCGTCGGGTGAAACGACCTGTACGCTCGACCACGAGCGCCTCATGGCGCTCCGCTGATCGGCGCCGTCACACCTGCGCGCCGAGATACGCGCAGACGCGTAACAGATCAGCAAACACGCCACCGGCCGTGACGGCCGGGCCTGCGCCAGGCCCACGCACTACCAACGGGTTCGTGTCGTAGCGGCTGGTCGTGAAGCTGACGACGTTGTCGGTGCGGCTGATGTTGGCAAACAGGTGTGAGCGATCCAGTTCCATCAGGCCGACGGTTGCGCGCCCGGCCTCCACGTCCAGTCGTCCCACGTATCGAAGCACGCGATCAGCGGCCTGCGCCGCCGCGAACCGCTCCCGCATCTGTGCGTCGGTATCGGCAAGCCCGTCGATAAAGGCCTCCGGCGCGACGCGCTCGAGGGTCGAGGGCACGAGACCGTGCAGATCGACGTCGCCGAGTTCGAGAGAGAGGCCGATTTCGCGGGCCAGAATCACCAGCTTACGCGCGACATCCAGGCCGGACAGGTCGTCTCTCGGGTCGGGTTCGGTGAAGCCGCGAGCCTGGGCATCGCGCACCACTGATGAAAATGGCTGCCGGCCATCCCACACGTTGAAGAGATACGACAGCGTTCCCGAGAGAATGCCCTCGATCGTCAGGATGCGATCGCCGGTCTCCCTGAGGTCGCGTACGGTCTGGATGATTGGCAGCCCGGCGCCGACGGTGGCTTCGTACATGAAATGAGACCGCCCGGCACGGCGCGCCTCGCCGATGGCTCGGTAGGATGCGAAATCCGAGCTGCCGGCTCGTTTGTTCGGGGTGATCACGTGAATACCGGCGGCAAGCCACGCCGGATAGTGTCGGGCGATCTCAGCGCTGGCGGTGCAGTCGACGATGATCGCATGCGGCAGGTGGGGGGCATCGACGTGCGCCACGAAGCGGTCGAGATCCGAAGCGACACCGCCGTCGAGCGCCGTCCGCCAGTCGGCCACCGGCACCGACGGGTCGGCCAGCACCATCCTGGCTGACGTCATCACGCCGCGCAAACGAAGGTCGAGATGAAACTCGCGCCTGAGCCGGCCGGCTTGCGAGGCCAGCTGGTCGATCAACGCGCCGCCAACCGATCCCGGACCGATCACACCGAGTGAGATCGTGTGCGGCGAAAGGTAGAAGCTCGAATGAACCGCGCCCAGCGCGCGCGGCGCCTGGGCCCGATCGATGACCACGGAAATGTTGCGTTCGGACGCGCCTTGCGCGATGGCCCGAACGTTGACACCGGCGCTGCCCAGCGCCTCGAAGAGCGTCGCCGCAATGCCGGGCGTTCCCGCCATCCCGTCGCCGACCACGGCCAGGATGCTGCACTCCTCCGCCACTTCGACCTGCTGAATCTGCCCCTGTCCCAGTTCCCGTTCGAACGCGGCGCGGACGATCGCCGCCGCGCGGTCGGCGTCGGCCTGCGCGAGCGCGAAGCAAATCGAGTGTTCCGAGCTTCCCTGAGAGATGAGCGATACCGAGATGCCATGTTCGCGGAGCGCGCCGAAGAGTCGCTGCGCCGTTCCTGGGACACCGATCATGCCGGTGCCTTCCAGGTTGATGAGCGCGACCTGATCGATGGTGGTAATGCCCTTCACCGCCCGGGACGAGGCCGGTTTGGCGCAGATCAGGGTTCCCGGATTGTGAGGCGCGAAGGTGTTCCGGATCCAGATGGGAATGCCGCGCTTCACGGCTGGCGCCATGGTCTTCGGGTGCAGCACCTTGGCGCCGAAGTACGCGAGCTCCATCGCCTCCTGGTACGAGAGCGACTCGATGACCGTGGCGTCGGCGACCCGACGAGGATCCGCGCTCAGAATCCCGTCGACGTCCGTCCAGATCACGATTTCCGAGGCGTCCAGGAGGGCGCCGACGATCGACGCCGAAAAGTCGCTGCCATCCCGTCCAAGTGTCGTCTGGACGCCGTCTGCGTTTCTGGCGATGAACCCTGTCACGATGAGCGTGGCGGGGCCAGGGCTCGACATCACCCGATCGGCGTTCGCGCGCGACTCCGGCCAGCGCACGCTCGGACCGAGTGGCGCCGCATCGACCTCGATGACGTCGCGCGCATCGATCCACCGGACGTCGCCGGCGCGACGGCCGCGCGCTCTCAGGTAGCGCGTGAACAGCCGCGTCGACCAGATTTCGCCGAAGCCGGCGACCAGGTCCCGAACCGGAGGAGCGGCGGCCCGAGTCAGCCGGACGGTGTGGAGAATACTCGCGATGTCCTGACAGTCGGCGCTGAGTTCGGCCAGATACTCGGCGAGGATGGGCTCCTCGAGCAGCGCCCTGGCGATACCAACGTGCCGCTGCTTGATGGCGTCCACTCGATCGGCGTCGCCATCATGACGGCTCTCGGCATTCGTAATCAGCGCCAGCAACGCATCGGTGATTCCGCGGCATGCCGAGAGGACGGCCGCGACGCACGGAGAGGAATCCTCTTCGAGGATCTTCGCGACTCGCTCCATGCAGGCGGCGTCGGCCACGCTCGAGCCACCGAACTTGTGCACCTTCCAGTTCACGTCCGAACATCCTCCACACCGCGTCCCTGGACTTCACCGTCCCTCGGGGTCTCGCCCGGCTGCCGTTGCGGGCTATGAACCGACGCCGACGGCAGCCACCGGCGCTGCCGCCGGAAAGTGCGCATATTGCTCCGCACGCAGCTGGTCGGCCAGTCGTCCGGCCGGCAGCTCGACGTCGTCATACCCGATCACGGCGTCCTTCGCGATGTCGCGGCGCAGGCGGCAGCCCTCGACGAGCCCTTCGGGCAGGTAACGCTCGCGCCGCATCTCGTCCGAGTTGACCGCCTCGCCGTAGGTCATGAACTCGCCGTAGTCGTCGAGCGTCTCGCCCGCCTTCAAGTCGCGCTTCGCCACCGCGCACACCTCGACGACCGGTCCGCCAAGCGGCTTGGCTACGGAGTCGTTGAACAGCACGGCCCTGGCGATCGCGTTGGGCACTTCGAAATGGACCAGATGATAGGGAATGAAGAACGAGTACAAGGGGCCCGGCCCCATCTTGTACAAGTTCAGGTAGTGCTGCTGTTTGGGATCCGTGTGCTCCGCGAGGACGTAGACCTTGGTGAGCGGCGTGCCGACGACGTAGTCGACAATGCCGCCGAGCGCGCGCAGTTCGTCGATGTCGTACAAGCTGCCAATCGACATGACGTCGCCGCGGTACTCACGACCTCGCGACATCCCCCTCGACTGGACCACGAACCCGGTCGCGTTCGCCGCGATCGCCTGCTCGAAGCTGATCTTGGAGCCGTCGGCGAAGCTGGTCACCATGGCCGGATTCTGGCCCCACTTCTCGGCGAACGCCTTCTGGGTTTCCGGCGTGCGATACGGATCCTGCAGTCCCTTGACGTTGCCGATCACGCGGGGCAGCAGCCCGAGGCCGCGGACCCATCGATACAGATTGATCTGGACGCCCGGTTCGTCTCCCTCGCACGCCGACAATACGACCCCGTGCTTCTCGGCGTAGACCTGGAGAATCGGCCCGATCGTGGCGTCGATTTCCGCGTTGAGCAGGACGACGTGCTTGCCGTGCTTGAACGCCTCGAGGATGACCCGCGCGCCGAACTCGACCGAACCAGTGGTTTCGACCAGTACGTCGACGTGCGGCGATCGGGCGAGCAGCATCGCGTCTTCGGTTACGACCGGCTTGCCTTCCTCGATGGCGCGATCGACGGCTGCCTGGGTCGAGGCTTCGATCGCCTTCAGCCCCGCGTACTCGAAGGCATCGAGCGCCCTGGCGCTGCGTCGGTTGTAGATCGCCACCATCCGCATGCCCGGCACGCTCTTGACGATCTGGTTGGCGAGTCCGTGGCCCATGAAGCCGGCGCCGGTCATCGCCACGCGGATCGGAGCGCCCGCCGCTTCCCGCGCCTGCAGTGCCTTGTCTACGATGATCATCTCACCCTCGATTCGACCGGCAGCGTCATGCGCGCCCGGAGGTCCTGCGCCGCCTCCGCCATGAGACTCCACTGGCGATCCTTCTCCGACATGACCGAGATCGGCAGCGGCCACTCGAGCCCGAGCGCCGGGTCGTCGTACCGCAGCCCGCCCTCTGATCCAGGCGTGTAGAACTCTCCGACCTGATACGTCGTTTCCGTGTCGTCCTCGAGGGCCTGATAGCCGTGGCCGAACCGCTCGGGGATGTAGATGCCGCGATGGTTGTCGGCTGAGAGTTCGACCGAGACGTGCTGCAGGTAGGTGGGCGATTCCGGCCGGAGATCCACGATGATGTCCAGAACGGCGCCACGGCTCGCGCGAACCAGCTTCGTTTCCGCGGCCGGCGGATACTGGAAGTGCATGCCGCGCAGGGTGCCCTTGCGGCGATTGAACCCGATATTGGCCTGGGCGATCACCGACTTCAGTCCGTGTTCGGCGAACTCGTTCTGGCAGAAGGCCCGGGCGAAGAATCCGCGCTCATCCTCGCGTCGACTGAGATCGATGAGGAACGCGCCTTTCAGTTTCGTTTCGGTGAATATCATGAACGTCCGCCGTCCGCGCCGGTCACTATTGATACCGGCGCCAAAATGTGCCGCTGATTTGCGGGATGGAGTTTGACCCGGCCACGACAGCAAAGCCCTCGCCAAGGGCCTGGCAGGGGGCCGGCTGGCCGAGGGGCGTGGGAATGGTGGGTTTTTCCGCGAGCGAGCCGGGTTCAGGGGATCGGGGTCCGACCGGCGGCTTCGTCATGGGTTTGAAAAGACGACTTGAGTTGCACTCTGAGGAGATTTTAGTCATTCGTTTCGGCGACTTTTCTATTCTGCGCGCGGGCCAGACCGCGAAACGCTGAAAACATCGCGAAAAACCCCGCCAAAATCGACCGGCACGAGTCGGCCTGGCTGGCGGACTCTTTGCTCAATCCGAGACAGGTCGCCAGCCGTCGCAGGCGCCCATCAACACTTATCTTGAACAAGGCAGAGGCGAAGCATCCGCTATGAAGGTACTCGTCACCGGACATCACGGCTACATCGGGTCGGTCATGACCGACGTCCTCGCACAGGCCGGGCACCAGGTCACCGGCCTCGACACCTATTTGTACGAAGGCGCCGACTTCGGCCCGGGACCGCGCCCGGTTCCAGCCATCCGCAAGGACATCCGAGACGTCACGGCGTCCGACCTTCGGGGATTCGACGCCGTCATCCACCTGGCCGCGCTGTCCAACGATCCGCTCGGCTGTCTGGACGAGTCCTGCACCTACGACATCAATCACCTCGGCAGTGTCAGCCTGGCCCGCGCCGCGAAAGAGGCCGGCGTCTCCCGTTACCTGTTCGCCTCCTCGTGCAGCCTGTACGGCGCCGCCGGGGACGACCTGCTCGACGAAACGGCAGCGTTCAACCCGATTACCGCGTACGGCCGTTCCAAGGTGCTGGTCGAGGCCGACGTGGCGAAGCTGGCGGACGAGGCCTTCAGCCCGGTCTATCTGCGGAACGCCACGGCCTACGGCGCCTCGCCGCGGCTGCGCGCCGACATCGTCGTCAACAACTTCGTCGGCGTTGCCTACACGACCGGCAAGGTCGTCATTCAGAGCGACGGCACGCCCTGGCGCCCGCTCGTGCACATCCGCGACATTTCGCGGGCGTTTCTCGCCGTGCTCGAGTCGCCGCGGGAAGCCGTCCACAACCAGGCCTTCAACGTCGGCAGCTCCGAGGAGAACTATCAGATTCGCGACGTCGCCGACATCGTGAAGTCGGTCGTGCCGAATTGCACGATCGAATACCTCGAGGGGGGCGGTCCGGATCCGCGCTGCTACCGCGTCAGCTGCGAGAAGCTGCACCGGCGTCTTCCCGGGTTCAAGACGGAGTGGACGGTCCGAAAGGGCGTCGAGGAGATGTACGGGAGCTTCGTGCGAAACGGCCTCACCGCCGACAGCTTCGGCGGCTTCGTCCGTCTGAAGCGCATCGAGGCGCATATGCGCGACGGCCGTCTCGACGGCTCGCTGCGGTGGCAAAGTTCGGTGGCGGCACTCTAGGCATCGAAGGCGCGGTAGAGGACGTATGAAAGTCGTATTGTTCTGCGGCGGCATGGGCATGCGGATTCGCGAGGCTGGCGACAACCTCCCGAAGCCCATGGTGACCATCGGCTATCGGCCGATCCTGTGGCATCTGATGAAGTACTACGCCCACCATGGCCACAAGGAGTTCATCCTGTGCCTGGGCTATCGTGGCGACGTCATCAAGAATTATTTCCTGAACTACACGGAGACGCTCTCGAACGATTTCGTGCTGTCCGAAGGCGGCAGGAAGATCGACCTCCTGGCCAGCGACATCGGCGACTGGAAGATCACGTTCGTCGACACGGGCCTGACCTCCAACATCGGCCAGCGGCTCAAGGCGGTCGAGCCCCTCGTCGGCAGCGACCGGCTCTTTCTGGCCAACTACAGCGACGGGCTGGCCGACCTGCCGTTCGCGAGTCAGATGGAGCACTTCCAGGCGACCGACGCCGTCGCCAGCTTCGTCAGCGTCAAGCCCAACCTCAGCTACCACCTCGTCTCGTCGAACAGCTCGGGCATGGTCACGTCGATCGAGGACATCACCCAGACGCCGGTTCGCATCAACGGCGGCTTCTTCATCCTGAAGCGCGAGATTTTCGATTACATCAACCCCGGAGAGGAACTCGTGCGTGAGCCGTTCCACCGGCTCGTGCGAGCCGGCCGGCTGGCGGCCTATGCCTACGACGGCTTCTGGCAGTCGATGGACACCTTCAAGGATCGCACGCAGCTCGAGGAGATTTTCTCCAAGGGCAGCGCCCCGTGGGAAGTCTGGAAGAACGCCGCCGCGAGTCCGGTCGAAGCGGCCATCGTCTGAGTCGCCGGACCCATGCAGCACTTCCGTCTGGCGGCCGGTGACCGGTCGCCGCTCACGATCCTCTGCGTCGGCGCCCATTCCGATGACATCGAGATCGGCTGCGGCGGGACGATTCTTCAGCTCGCGGCCCGGCGGCGAGTCGACGTGCGGTGGGTGGTGTTCTCGGCCAACGACGCGCGCGAGCGCGAGGCCCGCCGCGGCGCGCGGCGATTCCTTCGACGCGCGCGTTCGGCGGAAGTGACGGTTCACCGCTTCCAGGACGGCTTCCTTCCATCGGCCGTCGCCGACGTCAAGGCGATCTTCGAGCAGATGAAGGCGCAATGTTCTCCCGACATCGTCTTCACCCACTACCGCGACGATCGCCATCAGGATCATCGCGTGCTCTCCGATCTCTGCTGGAACACTTTCCGGGATCACTGCATCCTCGAGTACGAAATCCCGAAATACGACGGCGATCTCGGCACGCCCAACTGCTTCGTCCCGTTGACGCGGGCGATTGCGCGCCAGAAGGTCCGAGGACTGCACGAGGTCTTTGGCACCCAGCGCGGCAAGCACTGGTTCGCCGACGAAACGTTCTTCGGGCTGATGCGGCTGCGCGGGATGGAATGCCGGGCCCCCGACGCCTATGCCGAGGCGTTCTACGGGAGAAAGATTGTCGTAGGCGCGTGACCAGCTCGCCTGCGTACGGCAACCTGGCCCTGTCGCCTGCGGCCGCAATCGCGGCCCCGTACGCCACCGAGGCGAGCGCTTCTCCGCGGCCGGCGAGCCCACGGCTGGCGTCACTCGACGCGTACCGCGGATTCGTGATGGTCGCCCTCATGGGCGAGGGCTTTCTCAACGCGCTCGGCGTCGATTACTTTCCCCACAGCCGTTTCTGGCAAGCCGTGGGCGCGCAGTTCCGACATGTGCCCTGGCAGGGCCTCACATTCTGGGACCTGATCCAGCCCTCGTTCATGCTCCTGGTCGGCGTGGCGATCCCGTTCTCGCTCGCATCGCGGCGCGCCCGCGGAGATACATCGCTGGTGATCTGGACCAGAATCCTGCGGCGTACGCTGCTCTTCCTCGTCCTTGGCGTCATCATCCTGTCGCGGCGGCTGACCTCGACCGACTTCAATTTCGCCGACGATGTTCTGCCGCAGATCGGGCTGAGCTATCCGTTCGCTTGCCTCGCCGAAGGATGGCCGGTCGGCACCCAGGTGCTTTTCGTCGCGGCGATCCTCGGACTCGATTGGGCGGCCTTCGCCCTTCACCCGGTAGCCGGCGCGCTGCCGTCGGGCGTTCCAGCCGGCTGGCACCAGTACGGGGGCTTCTTCGCGCACTGGAATCGGTTCGGCAACCTCGGCGCCGACGTCGAGCGATCGTTGCGGAACCTGTTTCCGCGGTCCTCGCCGTTCGACTATGACAAGGCCGGCCTGGCGACGCTGAACTTCGTGCCGTCGATCGCCACGCTGACATTCGGCGTCATGGCGGGCCAGCGGCTCCGCGCCGAGTCCGCCGCTGCCGCCTGCCGGTGGCTTGTCGCATGGGGCGCCGCACTGATCGGCGCCGGCCTGCTGATGGGATGGACGCTCTGCCCGATTGTGAAGTCGATCTGGACGCCGTCCTACACTCTGCTGAGCGGCGGCTGCGTCTTCCTGATCCTGGCCGCGTTCGTCAGCACGATCGAGGTCTGGGGCGCGAGAGCCTGGGCGTTTCCGCTGGTCGTCGTCGGCACGAATTCACTCGCCATGTACCTGATGCTGCATCTCTTCGCCGAGAGCCTGTGGCGCGGCGTCGGCCGGCATCTCAGCTGGTTGCCATGGCTCGGCGAGTACGCGGTGGTTTCGGCCCTGCTCTGGCTGACCTGCTACTGGATGTATCGGAAGCGCATCGTCATCACGATCTGAACGTCGCGCTAGGACTCGATAGGCCGAGACGGCGTGGCGGCTGGCGGCGCCGCCCCGGCTTCACCGGTGGGAGCGGGACGCGACAGCCAGACTTCACGCCAATACGGAAAGATGCCGCGCGGACACATCAGGTGGTAGCGCGACTCGCAGATGGCGCCCTCGAGCATGATGCAATCGCCCGGCAACCTCATCATTTTCCCCGAGGCCTCGTTGATGATCTTCGCCACGCGCTGCTGGACGCGAACCTGGCTGCCGCAATACGGCACCATTTCGGCATCGAACGACAGGCCGCGATTCTTGTCCTTGACGTCGAGCGTGGCTTCAATCTCACGCAACGTCTTGACCTGGATCAACTCGCCTGCCTGCAGATCGAGCCGCTCGCGCGGCGTCTGCTGGAGACTGCCCTGAAAGTGCGGAAACGACCGACCTTTCCGTTTCTGCTGGAGCGTGTTCAGCGCATAGATCGAGCACGCCTTCAACGTCTGCCACAGCGTGGCGTTGCCGGACCAGATGTCCGCGACATAGGCGCGGACATCCCAGAGTGACATCGGATGCGAGGCGTTCAGGAGCTCGGTTGCCTGGCAGGCATAGGTCGGGCCCTTGCCATCCGCGTCGGTGCCGACCACCTGCGTGCGCTCGACCAGCGTCGCGGCGCTGCAGGCCGGCGTCCGGTCTGGCGGCGGCGCGTCGTCTTTCGAGGCGGCCCGTTTCAGCCACGCTTCCTTCCAAAAGAGCATGCAGGCCGCCTCGCAGCCGCCGTGCGCGGCGCCGTCGCACCGCGTCGACAGGTGCACGGCATCGTCGACACGGCGCAGGCGCCAGATGCCGCGGGTGATGGTGTCGCACGCCTTGTGCGCGCGCTTGAGCACCGTGAATTCCTGGCCGCAGAAGGGCAGCATCTCCGGCATGAAGGGCATGCCGTCGAGCCTGCCGTCGGCGTCGAGCGTCGCCAGGATCTCCTCGGCGGATCGGACCACGACGACTTCCCCAACGCGGAGGCGCAGCACACCCCGCCGTTTCGTTACGCCAAAGGGCATATGTCTCTGAAGGAACGCGTCCGGCCCATTACGGTCTGGACGGACGCAGGGTGGCCATGGCTTCCGTGAGCAGGAACCGCCGATTCCAGTTCGCCCACCGCAAGAGCGTCAGCGCGCATCGGACGCGCTCGGCCATGGACATCGGCACGCGTCGGATGGCTCGGCCGACCAGGCGAAGCTGGGTGAATCGCGACGACGGCGTCCTGGCGGCATTCGCGGGATCGTACCAGGCGGCGGCTTCCGACTCGGTGAGCACGCGGGTCGCCCGCCCGTCGAAATCGCGATTGTAGAAGAGCCTGTCGTCGACGTAGGTCGCGCGCCCGACCAGCGACAGTTGCGCGAGAAAAATGACGTCGCCGGCGAAGCAGTTCGGCATCAGGTCGGTGAAGCCGAGGGCAGACCGTCTGATCAAGCCGAATAGCGAGTGAAACGCGGTGGGATTGCTGAAATAGCGCCGTAGGCGTTCACTTTGCGAATCGCAGGTCAAGTCCGGGCCAAACCTGAGATTGCGCAACGGGCGATCGTGTTCGTCGATCGAGACGCCGCCGGCATAGCAGTGGACGATGTCCGGTCGCGCGTCGAGAAGCTCGACGCATCGCGCGACGTAAGTCTCGTGCCAGAGATCGTCGTGCGCGGCCCACATGAAGTAGTCGGCGGTAGAACCGCGGACGACGTTGTTGAAATTCCACGAAGCGCCGCGATTTGTCTCTTCCCGCAGGTAACGGATGCGCCCGTCCTCGGCGGCGTGCCTGGCACAAATGGCCGCGGTTTCGTCGGTCGATCCGTTGTCGGAAATCACCAGCTCGAACTCGCGAAACGTCTGTGACCGCAGACAGGTCAGCGCCCGATCGAGGAACCGCTCACCGTTGTACACGGGGAGACCGATCGACACGCGGGCGCCGTCGCCGTGCGTCACCTGCTCCATCTCAGTTGCCCGGCGATACGGACGCCGCCGTGGCGCTCGGAACGCGCTCGCCGCGAAGGCGCGCCACCACCTGCTCCCACGCATCGGCGATGGCCCGCCGTTCGTCGGCGGTGAACACGCCGAGCACGAAGAGACCGAGCGGGTAGCACGCGACAATCGCGCTCTTGACGGCGATGGCGAGCCAGAGATTGTTGAGCGGGATCAGGAATGCCAGTGCCACAAGCCCCACGCCGAGGCCGACGATGCGCGCGAGCTTCTTGAATTCGTAGGCAATCGGATAGAAGCGCTGCGACACGACGTAGGTGTGCGAGATCCCGTAGATGCCCGAGCCAACTGCCGCAAGGGCGGCGCCGATCGCTCCGAGCGTCGGCACCAGTGCCAGCACGAGCACGATATTGACGGCGCCGGTGGCGATGGCAATGTAGAAGAGGCACTTGGTCTCTTTTCGCACCAGCGGACCGGTCTGCAAACAGTACTGAATGCCGCCGAAGAATCCCGGGATGACGGCGAACGGTATCAGTTGGGCGGCTCCCCAGTACTCGGGTGTGGCCGCAATTCGGATCAGTTCATGGCTCAATCCCGCCAGCGCAACGGTAACCAGGCCAGCGCCCGCCACATAGTAGGTCATCGTCCGCGCGTACAGGTGCTCGGCGTCCGGACGCTTCATGATCGAGAAGCGGAAGGGCCCGTAGCTGTTGGTGAATGGCGTCACCACCAGGATCGGGATGACGCTCCCGACCTTCAGCGCCACCGAGAACAGGCCGAGTGCCGTCAAACTCGCAAAGGCGTTCAACACGAATCGATCGAGATATTGGAACGTCGACCATCCCATCGCCGACAGCATTAACGGCGCCGCGTAGCCGAACAAGGGCCGAAGCCGGGAAGGCTCGAACCGCAGGCCGCAGTGACGGGCGGTGAAGAGCGTCAGCAACAGCCAGACGCACGCTGTCGCCGCCACCGTGCCCCAGAGGATGCCGACGAAGCCCAGCTTCAGGTACACGACCGTCCAGACGGTGGCGCTGATCTGTACGGTGAGCTGCAGCAGCGACACCACGATGAAGAACCCGGCGCGCTCCTTGGCCCGGACGAAGGCCATGTTGATCTCGCGCGTGGTCTCGAGCACCATCAGCAGGGCGACGAGCCTGAACGGCAGCGCATACGCATCCGAATGAAACAGCCATCGCGAAAGATTTCCCGCGTTGAGCGCGAAGATGAGCGCCGCGGCTGAAACGTAGAGGAACGTCCCGATGAGAGCCGAACTGATGACCGCATGCCGATCGCGCTCGTCTTCGTATTCGTAGTAGTAGCGCAGCGCCGCGTGGGCCACGCCGGCGCTGATCAGCGTCTGAACCAGGTAGCCGATCGTGGTGATCAACTCCAGGATTCCGAAATCCGCCGGCGTCAGGGTCCGCATATACAGCGGCACGAGCACGAAGGACGCGCCGCGATAGATGAAATTGCCGAGCGTATACGTAGACGTCTTGCGGCCGAACCTCTTGAGATCGCTACTCATCTGGATTGACCCGTTGAGAGCAAGGAATTAGCCACGGTGCTCCCCCTGACCAAGCCGAAAAGTCCGCGAAAATGCGGGCAACTGCGACCAGCAACCCGCATTTATCCAGCAGAACGACGCTAAAAGTCGCGTCATCGGGTGACTTCGAGAGCGCCGCGAGTCGACGCTCCGTCCGCAGGACGACGGATATGTAATCCTTGAATTGCGGACATTTGTCTCTGGTCACCCAGATAAAAGACACCTGACGTGGAGACTACCTCGCTGACCACGACGCCGTCGTCGCGATTCGAGATTATAGTCCTGACCAATAACAGACGTAACTGACTGATTACACGTCGCTTGCCGAAAAACGTCGATCGAGGCCATCCTCTGGCGGTCGGCTTGCACAACCATGGGTTTCACGAGCAGCAGGTGCAAAAGATCCTAGACGCGCCGGATGTCCGGCCGCCCATTGAAATAGACGCGCGGGCAATGACGAGCGATACCGGAACCACGCAGATGCGATCAGGGGCGACCGTCGCTCACGTGGTCCTGAGCCTCCAACCAGGTGGCCTCGAACGGCTCGTCTGCGACCTCTCAGTCGCGACGGCGCGGATGGGCGCCCGTGTGTTCGTCTATTGCCTGGACGAGAAGGGACGCCTGGCGCCCGCCCTCGAGAGTGAAGGGATCGCGGTGAAGCTCGTCGGCCGCCGCGCGGGGCTCGGTCTCGGGCTGATTCCGCGGCTGCGGCGGCTCTTGCTCGCCGACAAGATCGACGTCCTGCACACGCACGGCGTCGATCCCATGCTCTATGCCGGGTGGGCCGCCCGCCTCGCCGGCACTCCGGTACGAGTCCATACGCAGCATGACACGATGCTCGAAACCAAAGGCTGGCGTCACCGTCTGAAATTCAGACTGGCGGGGCCCGCCTTTCACTCGGTCGTCGCGGTGTCTCGCATGACCGAGCAGATCGTGGCGCGACACTACCGCGGGCGCGGATTGCGCACCATCGCCAACGGCATCGACGTCGAGCGGTTCCGGGTACGCACCGGCGCCGAAGATGGCGAACGCCGAACCGCGGGTGCGGGACTCGTCATCGGCACCGTCGCGAGACTCGCACCCGAGAAGGCGATCGATTCGCTGATCGACGCTTTCTCCACCGTCCAGCGCGCGATTCCCAACTGCCGCCTCGTGATCGTCGGCGATGGTCCCGAGCGCGAATCCCTGCACGCGAGGGTGCGCGAACTGCGGCTGGAATCCCGCGTCGAGTTCGCCGGCCATCAGCAGTCGGTCGAACGATTCGTTCGAGACTTCGATCTGTTCGTGCTGCCTTCCCGAACCGAAGGCATACCGCTCGCGATGCTCGAAGCGATGGCGACTGGCATCCCGGTCGTCGCGACAGCGGTGGGCGGAGTGCCGGAAGTGATCGTGAACGGCGAATCCGGCGTGCTCGTCGCGCCGAACGATTCCCTGGCGTTGTCCGCCGCCCTGATTCGTGTGCTCTCGGACCCCACTCTCCGTGCGCGACTCGGTGAATCCGGCGCGAAGCAAGTTCGCGGCTCGTTCAGCCTCGCGAGCATGGCGGCCCGGTACCGAGCCCTGTATCACCAGGATCGCGTACGCGGCTGGGCCGCCGCCGTCCGGTCGGCGCTGATGCGCGTGACGCCGCGCGCGATGATGACCTGGCGCGGACCGGTGAGCCGGCACGAGGTGGCGCTCACGCTCGACGATGGACCCGATCCCGAGTTCACGCCGAAGCTGCTCGAGATCCTCAAGCGCCACGACGTCCGGGCCACCTTCTTCCTGATCGGCGAGAAGGTCGATCGGCACGACGGCCTGGTCCGGAGGATCGTCAACGATGGTCATCAGATCGCCAACCACTCGTATTCGCATCCCCACTTCGGGGCGCTGACCCTGCGCGAAGCCCGATCGGAGATCGAGCGCGGCCGTCGCGCCGTCGAGCGCGCGCATTCGTCGGCGGCGGGCCGGTTGTTCCGTCCGCCGCGCGGCACGCTGTGCACCGCCTCCACGGTTCTCGCATGGCTGACCGGCAGCACCGTCGTCCTGTGGAGCGTCGACTACAAGGACTTCCGCGCGGAAACCGCTGACGACATCACGCGGGTGGCCGCGAACGGACGGCTGGTCGCCGGCGACATCATCCTGTACCACGGCCACAACCAGGCCGCGCTCGAAGCGCTGCCCGAGGTGCTCCAGGCTGCCCGCCGGGAAGGCCTGACGTTCGTGCCCGTCTCCAGAATGTGCTGGGCGTGATGCAGTTCATCTACCATCACCGCACGGCCGGCCGGGGAGGCGAAGGCGTCCACATCACCAGCGTGGTGCGGGCGCTGCTGCGCGGCGGCCACGCCGTCACGCTGGTCTCTCCTCCCGGCGTCGATCCGCTGGCGCCCGCCGCCGACGTGCCGCTCGACAAGGACATGAAGGGAATCGCGCGGCCATCAGGCATCAGCCGGCTGTGGAAGTGGCTCAGTTGCTCGTGCCCGCAGTTCGTCTTCGAGCTGGCGGAGATCGCGTACAACGCTTACGCCCTGGTGACGCTCCCGCGGCGGCTTCGCGGCCGCGAGCCGAGGGTGTATTACGAACGGTACGCGTTCTTCATGTCGGCCGGCGTCTGGGTCGCCAAATGGTACGGCCGTCCGGTCATCCTCGAGGTCAACGAGGTCACCGGCATCCAACGCGCGAGAGCGCAGAAGCTGCTCCGGCTCTCCCGCTGGTTCGAGCGCCAGACATTCTCGCGGGCCGACGAAATCATCACCGTGTCGAGCTTCCTGCAGCGGGAGGTCCTGCAGCGGGGCGGCCGGCCGGGCCACGTGCACGTCGTGCCGAACGCCATCGACCCGGCGCGTTTCCAGCACGCGGATGGACGGGCCGTGCGCGCCAGGCTCGGCCTCGGCGATGCGACTGTCGTCGGGTTTGCCGGCTGGTTCGATCGGTGGGATCGGCTCGATCGGCTCGTCGCGGCGCTGGGGACGTTGCGGCAGACGCACGGCGACGTCCGGCTGCTGCTCGTCGGCGACGGTCCGGTGGCGCACGAGCTCCGCGAGGCGATCGCTCGCGCCGGGCTCGAGCCGTTCACCACGCTCACCGGCCCCGTGCCGAGGGCCGAGGTGCCGAGCTACCTCGACGCGATGGACATCTGCGTCCTGCCCGACTCCAACGAATTCGGCTCGCCGATCGTGCTCTTCGAATTCATGGCGCTCGGAAAGGCGATCATCGGGCCTGACGTCGCGCCGGTGCGGGACGTGATCAGGCCTGGCGAAAACGGCTGGATCGTGAATCAGCGCAACGGCGGCGACCTGACCGCGGCGATCGGCGAACTGGTCGCCGATCCGGCCCTGCGTACTCGCATGGGCCTGGCGGCGCGGCGGCAGGCCTTGGCCGATCACACCTGGGATGCCGTGGCGATACGGGTCGAATCACTCGCGGCGGCGCATCTGGGCACGGCGTCGCCGGCTGACATCGCACTGGGGGCGGCATGACGGTAGTGGCGCTGACCACGGTTTTCTGGGTATCGGTCGTCCTGATCGGCTACAGCTACATCGGTTACCCGGTGTTGATGTTCCTGCTCGCCAGGGTGCGGCCAAACCCCGACAAGGCCGATCCCGCGTATCGGCCGCGGGTCAGTCTGGTCATCGCGGCGTGTAACGAAGAGAAGGCGATCCGGCAGAAGCTGGAGAACACCCTCGCCCTCGACTACTCGCGCGAGCTGCTCCAGATCATCGTCGCGGCCGACGGCTCGACGGATCGCACGGCGGACATCGTCGCCGAATACGCGGACCGCGGTGTGGCGCTGATGCACCAACCCGAGCGGCGCGGCAAGTCGGCGGCGCTCGACCGCGCCGTCGGCGCCTGCACCGGAGAGGTCCTGCTCTTCTCGGACGCCAACACCGACTACTCGCGCGACGCCGTCCTCACCATGATCCGGCACTTCGCCGATCCGAAGGTCGGCGGCGTGTCGGGGCGCAAGATCGTGCTCGAAGATCGCCAGCGCGCGGCGACGCAGGGGGAGACGGCGTATTGGGGCTACGAATCGTCCCTGAAATGCTGGGAGAGCGCCGTCGGATCCATCGTGACGGCGGACGGCGAGATCTTCGCCATGCGGCGCACCCTCTTCGGCGGGCTGCCTTCGTCGATCGTCCATGACGACATGTATCTGACGCTCCAGATGATCGACGCGGGCTACCGCGTCGTCTACGAGCCGCAGGCGACCTCGGCGGAGTACGCGTCGAAGAACCTCTTCGACGAGTTTCATTTGAAGGTGCGCTACGCATCGGCCGGCTACCAGATCGTGTCGCGGTTCCGGCAGTTCTTCGTTCCCTGGCCGACGTGGTTCGGGCTCGAATTCGCCTCGCACAAGCTGCTGCGATGGCTGGCGCCGTTCTTCCTGTTGGGCGCGTTCGCGACGAGCGGCGCGTTGGCGGCGAGGCAGCCGTATACGCTCATCTTCGTGGCCCAGGCCGCCTTCTATGCGGCGGCCGGCTTCGGCTACCTTCTCCGCCGGCAGTCGATCGGCGGCGTGCTGTACTTTCCGTTGTATTTCTCGGTCATGAACGCCGCGGCCCTCTACGGATTCGTCCGCTATTTCCGGTCGGGCCAGTCTCCGCTGTGGAGGAAGGCGGAGCGATAAGGCGTGATGCCCACCTTCTCCCAGACGAGGTCGCCCGATGTGCCCTTGTCGTCCAAACGCGATCGCGCCGCACGGCTCGCCGAACGGCTGCTCCTGACCCGGCTCGCGGAGTCCTGCCCGACGCCCAGACGGCTGCTGGTCCTCAACTACCATCGCCTGGCGCAAAACGCCGCCGACGAATGCGAGCACGACGGCGACGTCGTCTCGGCCTTTGCCGACGATTTTTCCCGTCAGGTGCGGCATCTGAACAAACGCTTCGACGTCGTCACGCTCGACGAAGCGATCGCCATCGCCGAGGGAACGCTGTCGCACCGCGGCACGGCGGTGCTGCTGACGTTCGATGACGGTTATCGCGACTGCTACACCATCGCCTTCCCGATACTCCGCGCCGAAGGTGCGCCGGCGACCTTCTTTCTCGTCAGTTCCATGGTCGGCTCAACGCGGCTGCCCTGGTGGGATCAGATCGCGACGGCCATCAAACAATCGACCGCCGCCAACTTGACCCTTCGCTATCCGGTTGCCGTCGACTTCTCGCTGGCCGGCAATCGTCTCGCCGCCATCCGCTCGACGATCCGTCTCTATAAGTCGCCGCAGACGCAGGATTCTTCTCGATTCCTGCTGGAGTTGTTCGAACGCTGCAACGTGAGTCCCCCGAGCGAGTCGACCGATCGATTGTTCCTCGACTGGGACGAAGCGGCGGAAATGCTCGCCGGTGGCATGGACTTCGGTTCTCATACGCACTCCCATCCGCTGCTGTCGAAGCTGAGTTTTGCAGAGCAGGTTCGCGAACTGTCGCTGTCGCGGGCGTTGCTGTCGGATCACTTGAAGACGGCGATCGATGTCCTGGCATATCCGGTCGGCAGCGTGGACGCTTTCAACCGCGACACGCACCGCGCGCTCGCACAATCGGGGTATCGCGCCGCGTTTTCCTATTACGGCGGCCTCAACGTGCCTGGGCAATCGCCGCGCTACGATCTCAAGCGCGTTTCGGTCGACCTCGATTTGCACTGGCCGCGTTTCCGGCTTCAAACCGCGCTGGCGCCCTATCATCGGCGGCTGTGGTCCTAGACTGGAGAAGTCATGCCTGCTCCTGACACGCTCGGCTCGTCGGTTTCGGCGCAGCGCCCCTCACTGGCGAGTCGCCTGTCGCGATCCTCGATTCCGGGCCTCGATGCGGCGCGCGCCGTCGCGGTGTCCCTGGTCGTCCTTTACCACTTCGGGCTCGACGCCGTCCCTGGCGCGACGGGGGTCACCATCTTCTTCGTGCTCAGCGGCTTTTTGATTACGTGGCTGCTGCTCCGCGAGTACGAGGGCACCGGGACCATCTCGTTCAAGGATTTCTACCTGCGGCGCGGCCTTCGCATCTTTCCGGCCTTCTATTTCTACTGGGCGGTCGGCACGATCATTTACGTGGTTCGCGATCACCCGATGGACTGGGGCCTGACGTGGAGTTCGTTGGCCTACGTCACCAACTACTATCTGGCGCTGGTGCCGAACCACGGCGATCATTTCCTGGGTCACACGTGGTCGCTGGCGATCGAGGAGCAGTTCTACCTGCTGTGGCCCATCGGTCTCTGGATGTTCCGACGTGATCTACGGCGCATGACACAGGCGTTGATCGTCGCGATTGTCTGCATCTGGATCTACCGTGCCGGGCTGTGCCTGGCGGGTGTCTCCGACAGCTACCTCTATCACGCCTTCGATACCCGCGCCGATCAGTTGCTGATTGGCTGTTTGACCGCGGTGTGCGCCAAGCGAGGCCTGCTCGAGGGATTCGCGATGCGCCTGGCACGGCGGCCAATCTACCTCGTCGCGACGGCCGTGCTTCTCTACATCAGTGTCGCAATGCCGGTGCCACAATTGATGTACCGCTATACCGTCGGCTACCCGATCCAGGAGTGCTTCATCGTGGTGCTTCTGCTGCAATTGATCATGCTCAGCGGCGCCGGCATCTGGTCATGGACGGAATGGTCGCCCGTCCGATATCTGGGCCGCATCTCCTATTCTGTCTATCTCTGGCAGCAGCTGACGCTGTTCACGTCGGCACGCGTCACGTCCCAGTTTCCACTGGTGGTGCAACTCGCCTTCGCCCTGGTGGTCACTGTGGCCTTTGCCGCGATATCGTTTCATTTCATTGAACGCCCTTTCCTTCGGCTGAAGGACCGCCTGCGCCACACCACGCCTGTCGTGAAATCGCCGGCCGTGGCGATCGCCGGGTGAGCGCGTTCTCGTGGTGGCGACCGTTACCTCGGCGTCGGACGCCGAGCAGTACGCCCGGTGATGTCGAGTGTCTAAAGCTATGGACCCGCGAATGGTATCGACGCAGAGTACGGCCTGGACGAAGTGGGAAGACGTGCGGGAATCGTGGCGCGCGCTCTTCCTCGCCTCGCCTTATCGATCGTTCTTCACGAGCGTCGAGTGGATCGACACGTGGTTGGCGGTTTTCGGCGAGCAATTGAACCCTGAGATCGTCACGATCAGCGACGGGGAACGCGTGATCGGAGCATGTCTCCTGGTCTATCGGGACGAAAAGGTCGCCTTCGTGCCCGTGCGCCGGGTGTATCTCAACACGTCCGGCGAAGACGAACGGGACGAGACCTACATCGAGTTCAACGATCTTCTCTGCCTGGACGCCTGTGAACAGGTCGTCGCGCAGGCGCTTGGGCGTCATCTCCAGAGCGCCGGCTGGGACGAACTGATCCTCAACGGATGCAATCGCAGCGGGTCGATCGACGCCCTTCTCGACGTTTTTCAGGATCTCTCCAGAACCGGTCGTATCGATCGCAGCTTTTACGTCAGCCTCGATCCCATTCGCGATGCCGGCCGCTCGGTCGAGGCGGTGCTGTCGCGCAACAGCCGTCGCAACGTCAAGCGGACGACCACCGCGTACCAGCAGCTCGGCGCCTTGACTTTCGAGGTGGCCGAACAGGCGGACACGGCGCTCCGGATGCTCGATCAGCTGGCGGCCCTTCACCAGTCGCGCTGGGTGGCGAAGGGAGAGGCCGGCGTTTTCAGCTCGGCGCGATTCGTCCAGTTCAACCGGACGCTCGTCGAGCGGCACCTGCGCGACGGCAGGGTTCAGATGATGCGGTTGTCCGTCGGCGATCGCGTCATCGGCGTCATCTGTAATCTCGTACTCGATCGCAAGGTCTACTTCTATTTGTGCGGTTTCGAATTGGGTACCGACAACAATCTTCGCCCGGGGCTGATTACGGTGCACCGGGCGATCCAGTACTGCCTCGAGCACGGGTTTGGCGAGTTCGACCTGATGGCTGGCGACGTGCAGTACAAGCGGACGTTCTCAGAGGTCAGCCGGGAACTGCACTGGATCACGCTGCGGCGCCCCTCCGCAAAACTGCGGATGCTGGAGACGCTGAGAACCGTCCGCGCGTCGTGGACCAGGGGTGAATCCCGGACACCGAGTGAGCGTGACGATGAAAACGCCGTCTGAGTCGGCGGTGGCACAGGTCGCGACCGGTTCCGAAGACCCTGCTATCGAACAGGAATTCGGAGTCCTCATCCGCCGGCTCGAACTGGGCGCCGCGGTGCGCAAGTTTCTGCGAGTCGTGGGCCAGCCCCCCTTCTATATCGCCCAGCGCTGCGTGTCCGCCTTGACGCGCGACCGGCTGCGCCTCGGCCGGCACTACTTCATGGCACTCGGTCGGCCCCCTTCCGGCGACGCCGCCCGACCTGGGTTGGAGATTCGATTGGCCACGGAAGACGATTTCGCCTCCGCAGGATCGTCATCGACGCCCCTCACGCGCGGCCGCTGGCAGGCGCGGCTGGCCGCCGGAGACGAGTGCCTGATCGCCGCAGACCACGGCGAGATCGTCGGTTACAACTGGTTTGCTACTCGGCCGCTATTCGAGATGGACGAGTGCCGTTTCGTGGTCGGCATCCCGGACTCGGGCGCATACAGCTACGACGTCTACGTGCGCGAGTCGCATCGTCGGCTGGGCGTGTGGCGCCTGTTGCAGGTCCATTTGCTGGAGGCCATACTCAGGCCTCGCGGCCGTACTATTCTTCTCAGCGCGATCGAGTACGGAAACGACCGTTCGGTGGCGGCGCATCTCAGAGTTGGCTACGTGCACTTCATGACGCTGCGGACCGTCTTCTTTCGAGGCCGGGCCTTCAATCGGCTCCGCCCCATGGACCTGCGGCGCGATTCGGAATCGCTACGCGTATTCGCCGATGACTGCCGGACGCACTGTCAGACGCATTCGGAAGCGGAGGCGGTCAAGTAGCGCATGGCCAGAGTCGACATCCTCACGCCGTTCCACAATACGCCGATCGAGTGGGTCAGGCAGGCGATCGAAAGCGTGCAGGCGCAGACCTTCGGTGATTGGAAACTGATCCTGGTCGACGATGGTTCGAGCGCCGAAGCCGCCGCCGCTCTCAACGATCTGGTTCGGACGGTTGCTGACGGCCGCGTAATCAGCTTGCGCATCCCGAACGGCGGTCCGGCGGCAGCCCGCAACGCCGCGATTCGGGCGTCGGATTCCGACTACCTGGCGATTCTTGACTCGGACGACATGTGGTACGCCCGGAAGCTCGAGCTCCAGGTGCCGTACCTCGACCATCATCGCGATGTGGCACTGGTGCATGCCAATCATGACGTTCTCAATCCCGACGGGAGCCGACGCCCGGGCCGACGAACGCTGCCGAACTTCAACCAGCTGACGCAGGACGAGATCATTGCCCGGACGATCGTCAACAATATCGTCGGCCACGGCGAGTCGCTCTTTCGACGATCGGCGGCGGAATCCGTTGGGCTGTACGATGAGCGCCTGCGCACCGTTGAAGACAAGGACCTCCTGGTGCGCATGCTGATTGCGGGGCACAAATACGTCCACCTCGATGAGACGGTCTATCTCTACCGCTTACATCTATCGAACTCGACCAAGAATGTCGTCGGCCAGCTCGAGGGCCGGCTGCAGTTGGTCGAGAAGATGGACCGCCAGCTCGGTGACACGGAGGCCGGGGCGAGACTCGCCTGGCCAACGCTGAAGCGGCACGTCACTCAACTCGCGTGGCGGCAAGCCGTGGAGGGGTATCTCGATCGTCGCGATTACCGGGAGGCCTTTCGCTACGCGCTTCCCGCCTACTGTGGCTGGTCGGGCTACACCGGCAAACTTGTCCTGCGCTGTGCGTATGGCGTGCTCGTGCGCGGCAGCGCGCGACGCCAATCGGCCTGACGCCGGGCTCGAAGCTCAACTCGTTGCCTAGCGATCTGCAGAAGGACCACCAACCCACCGCGGCCGGACTCGCCGGCGCCGTGCGCGCGCTGGGTTGGGTGGAAGGGCTCGAGCAGTACTTGCGCCCGTTTGATGAGGCTGCGACCTACTGGATTCGGTGGAGCCTGAGTTCGCGTCACGTTTCGTGGAAAGGCCTGCTGCCGGCCGGCAGCGGTGGCTCAATCGTTCTTGTCGATCGCGGGTGGGGAACGTCGGTCGTGACCCTGGCCCGCCAGTACGCGCGCGTTCACGCCATCTTCACCGATCAGGATCTGGCCGACATCGTTCGCGCACGCGCCGAGTGGCTCGGACTGACGAACATCACGTCTTACACGACGGACGGCTTGCATGCGGCTCCGCTCCCACCGGCCTCATGCGACGCGGCGGCCCTGTGCCAGGTCTCCTGCGACGACATCACACCGGATCTCGCGCGTGCCTTGAGTGAGTGGCTGAGGCCTGACGCGCTGCTGTTCGCGTCGCTGCTGCGGCCGCGATTGACCCTCGGCGGCATCCTCGCGCTGGTGCGGTCTCACCGCGCTCTGCGTTCCGTGTCCAATAGCCGAACCTACTTCCGGTATCTTGGCGCCCCTGTCAGCGCCGCTGAAATCGTGCCGCTTCGAATACGGACGGCTCGGCCGCGACAGATCGCCGCCAGCCTTGCCGCGCCGCTGCTCTCGCCCGCGCTGGCCATCGTCGGTCGCACCGGAATCCCTGGCGCGTCGCAGTTCGAGCAGGTGCTGGCCGATCTTGCAGCCCGCCGTGGTGTGCCCCGCACGATGCTCCAGGTTGAGCGCTATGTCTTTTCGAACCCGGGTGGCCTCACGCTGCAGGTGCGCGATCGTACGCGGTCGGTCAGCTCGTTCGTGAAAATGCCATTCCACCCTCTTGCCACCGAGAGAATGCTGGTGAATCACCGGATGCTTCGGCTTCTCAACGAGCGACAACTCGTGAGCCCGACGGCCATTCCGCAAGCCGAAGAGGCCGGACGTGCCGGTGAGTGCCCTTACTTCGTGGAGGGGGCGGTCCACGGGCGTGCGGTATCCAGGCGCGAGCTGCGGGAGGAGCGGACGGGTGCGTCGCTGCAGACGCAGGCGTTCGAGTGGATCACCGCGTTGCACACGAAGACCGCCGTCGCCGCGCCAATGGACGCACCGAGGATGGAAAGGCTGGTCATCGCGCCTCTCGAGTCGGCACTTCGGTTTCTGCAGACCGCCGATAACGCGAGCACGTTGCGGCAACTTCGCGACTTTTTGATACGGTTCTTCGATGGGCGAACGCTCCCGCTGGTCTTGTCGCACGGAGACTTCACGCTCGACAACATGTTCTTCGATGCATCGCCTCACCCGCGCATCTGCGCCGTGTTCGACTGGGACCTGGGGGATATCGCGGGTCTACCCTGTCTCGATCTGCTCTACAACATTCTGACTATCGAAAGGACTCGCAGCGGCTCGTCAACCGTCGCCTCATCCGCCTCGATATTCCGTCGCACGCTGTTGCAGGGCGCGTATCGGCCGTTGGAGCGTCAGGCTATTGAACGCTATCGCGCATCGCTGGGAATCGACGCGGAGGCAATCGCACCGCTGACGTTGATGATGTGGGTGCACCATCTGGCGATTCGCATGCGAACGCCCGAGCCGGCCGGTTTTTCCGCGCGTGATTGGGATGAGGTGCTGGCAGCGCTGCCGCAGCTGACGGCGTCACGCGTCGTCTGAGAGCACCGTGTAAAAAGTCGGCGAATTCGGCTGTCGGCCCGGCTCGACGCATTGGTCGAGCCGCTACGGGCAGGCGCGGGAAGCATCGGATGGATCGGGTAGGGCTCGGCAAAAAACTGTTTTTTGGCTTACAATTTCGTAGCGACGCTTGCCGTGCTTCGTCCCGTCCGCATTGATAGATCGCGCCGCCGGTGTCGTCAGTTTCGGCGGCATGGGTCTTGCTGACTCGAAATCGAGGTTGAATTGATGTCGAGATTCGTGTGGGGATGCCTTCGCGTGGCGCTTGTGACGGCCAGTCTCGTCGCGACCGGTGCTCCTGCCTTTGCCACGACCTACTATCTGTCCCCGAGTGGGAACAATTCAGCCTCGGGTTTGACGGAGGCTGCACCCTGGAAGACCTTTGCGAAGGCGTTCGGCGCCATGAAAGCTAGCGACGAACTAGTACTTCTAGACGGCACCTACTCAGTTGCGGCGGGCACCGGCGGATACAACTACGACACGTCTAACTATCCAAATTCCGGCCAGGCGCCGAGCGGCGCATCGAAGACCGCGATGACGGTCGTTCGAGCCAAGAACGAGGGGAACGTTCTCATCACGGTGCCCCTCTACATCGGTCGAAGCAGCGGCCGCCAGCAGTTCATCAAACTCCAAGGCATTTCCTGGCGCAGCGGCGACCTGACCGGCTTGGTGAGGAACGCCAGCTACATTTACATCAAGAACAGCGGATTCTACACGACTGCCAATGCCGATGCGTTGGGTCTGGGGCTGGGCATCAGTGATGACAGCTGGCCCTCCACGGACCACCTGCTGGTGGAAGACACCTGGATTGCTGGACAGTCCCGCGGGATCGCGGTGAACTTCGGCGGACGCTACAACGTATGGCGCCGAGTCATCGTGCGGGGCGATGGTTGCAATTCCTCTGGCTGCACGGGCAGCGGCAATCCGAACATCGGCATTACCGTCTACGCCAGCGCCAACACCAGTATGCAGAATGTCATGGTCGTCGATCGCGTCCTGGGCGGCGGCACGTCGTACGCGGACTTCGCGCAGGCGCAGCATGGCAATTTCGCCGGCGGCCTTCACGGGCAGAACGAGTGGCTGGGCGTCATGTCCTTGCACTCCGAGGATGCCGGATTCACGATGGATCCGGATACAACGGAACTGACGCCTGGTTCGACTTTCCGCAACGTCGTCGCCTGGGACGTCGGCGGCTGGTGCATGGCGCTCTACAAATCCGGACAAGTCGACCTCCAGCACGTGACGTGTGGCGTGCGGAGCAATCCGACTGCCGGTCTCTATCTCGCCTCGGGCCTTGCCAGCGGTGGCGTGCTCGCCAACGCACTCGTTCAGCACTCGAGTGGATCTGGCGGTATCGGAGTGACGTCGAGCGTCTACACTCCCTCCTATGTAGATTTGGCTGGCACCTGGTCTCCGTCCTACTCGGACAAGTCCTGCAGTTCGGGATGCAAGACTTCCACGCCGACGTCGGATGGCGCGACAGCCTCGCAAAAGTACATCACCCGGATTGAATCCGGTTCTGCGTTGTCCGGCACGGGACTCAACGGCGAGGATTATGGCGCCAACATCGTCACGCGCTACGGCAACGACGGCGCGTTTTACGGCGATGCTGGGTACAATTCGCTGACCTCCACGGCGTTGTGGCCTTGGCCGAACGACGCGCGCATCAAGAAAGAGCTCTGCAGCGACGTGAGCATTACGAGAGGCTTCTGCGCGAACAGCAGCTTCACCAACTACGTGTGGTCATATCTGGGCAACCCGACACCGACACAGTTCGGTGGCGGCCCAGGATCGACCGCGCCGGCTGCGCCCAGCAACATCCGCATCATCCGATAGCCGTAACTCGCCTGTCGACGCAGCACCACGGAACGCGAGCCTGAGGCGCGTGCCAGGGCGAATGCCGTCCATGTACGACATTCGCCCCAGGCTTCCACGCCTAGAGTCCCCACTTAGAGGCCGGACGAAGAGGTCACCGGAGGGCTCCAAAATGGTGTCCAATACGGCGACTTTTCTCTCCGAAACACACGCTCGAATCGCGTGTCGATGCTACCCGTTTTCCAAATTACTCAAGGATTTAGCGGGTCTGCCTCGGTCTGCATTCTGCAGTGTGCTACATCGAGCACGCAACGCAGACAGAGAGGTTGTTCAGCATGCGCACGGGCCCATGGCGGATTGGCGTCTTCAGCGCGGTTCTCTCTCTTTGGATGACGGGTTCGGCAGCGGCGGGACCCATCGTCGCCGTCACCACGAGCGGAACGGCAGGAGACTGGACTCTGGACTTCTTGCTGACCAACGACGTCGGCGGCGGCATGCGGCTGAATTTCTTTGGCTTGGTACTCCCTTCGTCAGAGACGGTGGTGGGGACGCCGAATCCGTGGTTCAACGATCCGGGGATGCTGTGCCACGGTCCAGGGTGCACGTCACCGGAGTTGGACTATTTCAATTTCGCAGACCTGGGCGGCTCCTCCCTTCAATACAATGTCGCATGGCGTGCGGAGAGCTATCCGCCTGGCGCCACGGCGCTCCCCGACCAACAGTTGCTCGACGGGTTTCGCGTCCATCTCACCTCGATGCAGCTGCCGGAGCAGGTCAGTTGGGCCGTCGTCGCTGGCTACTACGGAGATCCTGTCGGGGGTCAGCCTTACACGGGTTCACCACTCTTCGAGGAGTCGGTGAGTTTGCCAACGGTACCAGAGCCTTCAACTCTTCTGCTGATGGCGACTGGCGCGAGTTTCCTCGTGCGCGGCTATCGTCGCCGCTCCAGGGCCTGAGCTCCGGTCCGCATTCGAGAGCATCGGCCGGACGCTCCCAGCGCCGTTGGCTCGAGCACCGAACCCGATGATTTCTCGCGCTGCTGTATTTGAGCATCTCGTCTACCCTCTCGTCGACCGCATTCAGGGCCGCGACACCTTCGCCGCCCTCGAGCAAGTCCGTGCCTTGGAACAGCTGTCTGCGCAGGGCTTGGCGCAATTTCAGACAGAGAAACTGAACGCCCTCCTAAGCTACTGCGCCGACAACGTTCCGTACTATCAGCGGCTCTTCGTCGACACGGGTTACGACCGGGCCACCCGATTGACGACGCCGGATTTGAGCCAACTGCCACCGCTCACCAAGGATCAGGTGCGCAGCCACCGTACCGATCTGATTTCGCGCGAGTTCACCGGCCGCCTGAAACAGTTTCCTACCAGCGGGTCAACGGGCACGCCGCTCATCGTCTATGAAGAGCAGTCGGAGAATGGCTGGCGTCGCGCGGTCAAATGGCGCTACATGGAGTGGTGGGGAATTTCCCCTGGAAGTCGCGGCGCGGTGGTTTGGCTTGCGCCACTGGCGAGTCGCCGCGGAGTGGCGACCAAGCGCCTCGGCTTCGCGCTGAACAACTGCAACACGTTCCTGAACGTGGCGGATCTGTCGCCGGCGGCCATGCGGCGGTTCTGGCAACAGTTGGTGACGCGACGGATTGAGTATCTCTATGGCTATACCTCGGCTCTGGTCACCTTCGCTCGCTTTGCGCTTCAGGAACGCCTGCCGGTGGCCGACCTGAACCTCAAAGTGGTCGTCTGCACCACCGAGATGCTGTTCCCATCCCAGCGGCAAACGCTGGCGGAAGGCCTTGGTGCGCCAGTCGCCGACGAGTACGGCTGCGCCGAGCTCGGCGATCTCGCCTTCGAGTGTCGCGAGCAGAAGCTGCACATTGGCGCTCATACGTACCTGGTCGAAGTGGGGCCGCCCTTCCACAGTGTCGATCGAGGGCGCTGCGGACAGGCGTACGTCACTCACCTCCATCGACGTTCGATGCCGTTCCTGCGCTACGCCCTCGGGGACGTCATTCACGTCACCGACGAGCCTTGCGCCTGCGGGCGGCCATTGCCAGTCATTCTGTCCGTGAAAGGCCGGGTTTCGGACATCATCACCACGCCCTCCGGCAGGGTGCTGCATTCGGAAGTTTTCGACTACATCATGCGCGACTTCGCGACCATCACCAGGCCAGCGGTCACGAAGTTCAGGGCGATTCAGCAGACCGCCAATGCTTTCGATCTGCTGATCGTCCCTGGCAGTGCGTTCGAGCCCGACGTCGCCCCCAAGATCCGGGGCGTGTTTCAGCAGGCGTTTGGCGACGAATGCAGCGTCGACGTCAAGGTCGTCGACGACATCCCTCCGGACCCAAGCGGAAAGTTTCGCTTCTTCGTATCGAACGTCGTCAACCGTTGAGCGGGCGCGCGAGCGCTGACGCGTAGCTGGGCAGGTCCATCAGCTGGCGGTAAACGGACGGCCACTCATGGGCCGCTGCCGCCTGTCGCGCCATGGCACGGACGCCACGCGCAAGGCCTGCGTCTTCGAGCAACTGGCATGTGCGGTCGGCCATCGTGCGATGGTCGTCCGGCGACATCAGAAACCCGGTGACCCCATCGACCACCATGTGCGGAATTCCTCCCACATTCGAGCTGACGACCGGATTCCCGGCCGCAAACGCCTCCAGAATGGCGACGGGGGCGTTGTCAACGCGGGAGGCGTTGAGGAACACACCGCATTCGCCGTAGAGTGCAGGCATGCGCTCGTTGGGGATATAGCCGTAGAAACGCACCGCGGCGTCGAGACCAAGTGCTACGGCCAGCTCGCGTAGCCGTTGTTCTTCCGAGCCGCCGCCGGCGATCGCCAGCATCGCGTCAGGGTGTTTGACCTTGATGAGCGCGAACGCGCGAATCACGGTCTCGACGTTGTATATCGGTTCGAGGTGGCGCGCGACGATGCAGGTGCGCGAGAGAGGGCGATCCACATCGTAGGCAAAGCGGCTGGTCGCACAGATGTTGGGAATGGCGATCGCCCCTGCTCCAGCCGCCGCGAACGCCGGCTGAAGATGCCCCGAAGGAATCACGACATCGTCGCAGCGACGCAGCGCGTAGCGCACGACGTTTGGCCAGGCCTCGAAGAACCTCTCCGCATCGCCACCGTGGTAGTGCAGCACCACTTTCCGCCGCGCGGCGCGACCCAGGCAGATTGCCGGCAGCGCAAAGAGGAAAAACGACAGCCACGACCCCGTCAAGATGTGCACGATGCGGACCCGAAGCATGTTCGCAGTGAGCCGCCACACGAACACCGGGGCCCGCACGATCGTGCGAATACCCCGTATGCCGTCAAGCCATTGGGCAGCGCGATTCTCGCCGAGGTTGGTGCGGATGCGAACGACGCGCCATCCCTCCGACGCAAGGCCCTCGCAAAGAGCAACGGCTTGGGCGGGCATGCCACCTGGCGGCGGCGGAAAATGGCAGACCACGGCGACGGAGCGCGAGGGTATCATCCGCCGAAGTGGAGCGCCGTGTACACGTACATGGTGACGATAAAGGTGACGCAGATCGCGGCGATTCGCACCGCGTCTCTCTTCGTCAACTTCGGACTGCAGCCGGCCGATTGACAGAAGGCCGCCACCACCCCCAACTGAACGTAAAACAGGTCGAAGTCGGTGCTGACGAACATCGACGCGGCGACATAGCCGTAAATGCTGACGAGCATCGCTCTCGCCATCGACGCCTGGCGCGGGGAGGCCGCCTTTCTCAAGACCTCGTGGGCTCCCTTGGCTACGAGATACACCAGTCCCACATAGACCCACAGACCAACTAACCCCGTTTCAGCTGCATTTTCGATAAAAGTGTTGTGGGCCATCAAATGAAGGCCTGCGATCTCCCCGGCATAGTGGGAAAACTGCGATTTTCCCACGCCGAAGACGGGATTCTCCTTCACCATCGTCAGCCCCGCGCTCCAAAGCTCGATGCGGTGTGACGCAGACTTACTCCCATTTGAATCGTCGAGTTCTCCCGCTCGCGCCGGAGCAAAGGTCATCAGGCACACGACCGCCATCGCCAGGGGTATCACGGCCTTCTTCGCGCGAAAGCGAAACATGATGCTGAGGATGACGACGATAACCAGCGCGATGTAGCCTCCGCGCGACTGCGTCAGCGCGATTCCCTCGAACAGGATCCCCATCAGGACGAGCGAGATGGCCTTGTACCCGATGCCCCAAGCGCCCAGAAAAAACTGAATCAGGAAAGGGAATGCCACGACAAAGAGAAGCGACAACACGCCCATGCCGTCCCAGAGGCCGACCCATTTTGCGCGGCCACCGAAACCGTCATCCCATCCGAGCGGCTGTCCCGCCCAACCGATGCCGGTGCGGACCTGGTCCATGCATTGGATCGCCAGAATGGCCGACAAGAGGATCTGCAGCCAGACGACGCCGCGAACGTCGAAATCGGTCTCCAGGTAGAGCAGGAGACTGAAGAAGACGACGACCAGCTTCGCGTAGTAGACAAACCGATCGCTCGCCGTCGCGGTGTCAAAGTGGACGAGATTCGACAGTGCCACCACCGCCAGCCAAAGCACCAGCATCCACAGCAGGTGCGACTTGAGCACGGTCGGCAGTCGACTGACCTTGAGTGGGACGAAGAACAGCAGGATCGAGAAGACGATCCAGTCCATCGGCCAGTTGAGGGTCAGCGAGACCCAATCCTGCGGCCTTATGTATAGATCGACGAAATAGATAAGTATTAGCGCGATACCCACGACGTCATCCCACGAGCACCGGTGTTACGGACGCGATCGAGGCGGCACTGCTGATGTCGTTCCGAAAACGGCCGGCATTGCCGGTGCAACCCGCCTCGGCCGCCTTGGCGATCAGGTACATCTCGCGCGCCGTCACATAGTGCAGGCGGTAGCGGACACCGTCATTGTAGCGGCGCTCCAGATGCGACAGGGTGCGGTCGAACTCGGCTCCGAACATTACGCCCGCATTGGACTCCTGCGCGCCGTGGGTGTGAAGCTTCACGAACACCCAGTTCGGCTGGTTGGCGACGTGAATCCCCTGGCGAATCCACAGGTCGGCCCGCTCCGGTGTCGGCGGATTGTCTCCGGTGAGCTCCCCGTTTTCGATCCGCGGCGCGATGCCTTTCACCCGCGAACGCCAGTTGAGCGTCAGCGGTCCCTGGATCAGCATGAGATCGCCGACCGGCGCGGCGCCGGCGCGGACCGGCACTCCGACGGCGTGTGAGTTCGGCCGCCGCGGATCATCGGTGGCGTAGTAGATACTGTTGATCGTCGGCGGTTGATTCGGACTCGGGGCCGACGGGAAGGTCATGTCGAGATAGCAACCGGTGTCGCGAAGCACGGTGATCTCGTCGTTCACGCCGCAGCCCGACCCGTCGGGCATCGAGTTGTCGAGCGCCCAGTTGCCGTGGATGAACGCGTACTCGATCTGTCCGGTCTCGTCGCTTTTTCGAAGCAGCCCGTGACGTTCGTGCAACGTCGACGTGAACTGGAGCAGCGAGCGACGAAGGTTCTCCGCAGTGTCCCGATCGTGATGGAGATGAACCTCGACGTCGCCGAAGCCCTGCCGGCAGAGGTGCGCCAGCTTGTCGAGATGGTCGGGCTGGTACTCCTCCGCCGGAAAGAAGAAGCTGTGGCGATAGCCGCAACCGTCCGAGTCGCGGTGGCGGTCGCAGAGCGCCGGCAGCTTCTCGACCCACTCGTCGACCCGGCGCCGCTGCACGTCCAGCGAGGCGCCGAGCCACGCCGGTTCGTAGTGATCCGCCACGCAGACCAGGATGTCGATCGTGCCGCTCGGCGCGGCAGCGGGCCACGCCACTTGCCGCAGGTATGCGAACAGCCACCTGTCGATGTGCTTGCGGCGGACCACGATCCACGCGCCGGCCGCCCCGACGGAGAGCGCCGCGGCCAAGGCGACCAGCGCCGTCACGAATGCGTTCATGCCCCCTGGAATCGCCACGCCCGTGCCTTCACCACACGTACGGGAGTGCCGCCGCGAGCGGCAGCTGATCGCCGAGACTCGATGTCTCGTTCAAGACCGTCGCCAGCGGCGCAAACCGGAACTCGGCGAGCAGGCGGCGAAGCCGCGATGCCGTCTGGTCGAGGTTTCGGTAGTGGCGGAAGGATCCGAGCAATCCGGCGTGAAGGCGGGGCTGCTCCGGATCGATCTCCCAGGGATGCAGGTAGAAAATGGCAGCGCGCTGCTCCACCGCGTTCACGCGGTCGATGCCCCAGCGTGTCCATGCATACGGCAGGATGCGGAAGTACCCTCCCCCGCCGATCGGCAGGTTGAGCGGTCCCATCTGCGTCGTCGAACCCGGCGCTTCGATCAGTGCGCCGCCCGGCCGCCTGATCACATATGGGTGCCGAGCCGATGGCGGGATGCCGTACCGATCGTGCCTGATCGGAAAGATGCTGGAGTCGTAGCTGTAGCCTTCCTCGATGAGGATGTCCAGCGCCCACAACGATCGAGGCGTGATCGAGTAGCTCGGGGCGCGGTATCCTGCGACCACCCGGCCTGTGGCGTCCTCCAGCAGCGCCTTGGAGCGCCGCACGTCGTCACGGAACGCGACCGGCGTCTGGTCATAGACGAGTCGATGCGCGTAGCCGTGCGAGGCAATCTCGTGCCCGAGCGAGGCAATCCTCCGGACCAGAGAACGATGGCGCTCCGCCACCCATCCCAGCACGAAAAAGGTCGCGCGGAGATCGTGCTCCTCGAACAGATCGAGCATGCGCTCGGTATTGTCGACGACGCGGCTCTCCATCGTGTCCCACGCCTGTCGAGGCACGAGCCCGTCGAACACGCTGACGTGGAAGTAATCCTCCACGTCGATGGTCATCGCGTTCAACACGCGCCTGCCGGAGGCCGAATCCGACACGTCAGGCGCCCCGCCGCAGGATGACCGTCTTGATCGTCGAAAAGATGATGAACAGGTCGAGCGCAATCGACAGGTGCTTGATGTAGAAGAGATCGTACTGGAGCTTCTCGAGCGCGTCCTCGACGCTGGCGCCGTAGGAGTAGCGCACCTGTGCCCAGCCGGTCAGGCCTGGCCTGACGACGTGGCGCTGGACGTAGAAGGGGATCTGCTGCCGCAGCTGCTCGACGAACTCCGGTCGCTCCGGGCGCGGACCGACGAAGCTCATGTCACCGCGCAGCACGTTCCAGATCTGCGGGATCTCGTCGATGCGCGTGCGGCGCATGAAACGGCCAATCGGCGTGACGCGGTCGTCGTTCTGCCGCGCCCAGACTGCGCCAGTGCCGGCCTCGGCGTCCTGTCGCATCGAGCGGAACTTGACCACGGTGAAGACCCGGCCGTGCCGCCCGACGCGTTCCTGCCGGTAGAGGACGGGACCTGGCGACGACAGACGAACCGCCAGCGCCGCGAGCGCGAGCAATGGAGCGGCCAGCAGCAGCCCGGTCAGTGACACCGCGATGTCGAGAAAACGCTTGGCGCTCTCCAGCAGACGGCTCTTGCGGAACCCCGACGAGAAAATCAGCCAGCTCGGTCGAAGATTCTCGACCGCGATCTTGCCGGTCAGTTCCTCGTACACCGACGCCAGGTGATCGAAGGTCACGCCATCGAGCTTCATCTCGAGGAGCTTGTCCATCGGCAGCTTGCCGCGGGCATCGGCCAGGTTCACCACGACCCGGTCCACTTGCCTGGCCCGTACGATCGACGGGATGTCTTCGATCGTCCCGATGACGCCGGGGTTGATCAGCGGCTGGCCCAGGCGGGCCGGATCGGGATCGACGAACCCGACGATCTCCACCCCGAGTTCCTGGCGCCGGGCGAAGAGCTCGCGGGCCAGGTTGACGGCCGCGGTTCCGGTGCCGACCACCAGGAGCCGCTCGCGCGGCGCCACCTGACGCGTGAGCCACTCGAAGGCGAACCGCCAGCCCGAGACGGTCAGGAGCACCAGCGCCGACGAGACGGCGAACACGCCCCGGCCGATCACCAGCCGCGGCCACCAGAAGTAAATCGCGGCCAGCACGAACGAGGTCGCGCTCAGCGCCTGCACGATACCGATGAAGAGCTCGCGGCGATCCTTGCCCGCCCTCAGCTCGTAGAGGTCCGCGTAATACAGGCACACCTGACAGACGAACGCGATCAACAAGGCCTTGCCGATGCCACCCTGTTGAAAGAGCAGATCCCACGCGTCGGACTGGATGCGAATCGCCGCGCCCAGCGACACCGCCAGCACGATGAGGAGCGTCTCGCACATGACGAGAGCGATCGCTCGACGGCTGATGCTGGCGGACAGCGCTTTCATCGGACGTCTCCGCCCGCCTGCCGCCGCCCGTAGTGCTGCGCGTAGGACTTGTCGTGAATCGTCTGGGCCGACACCCGGTTCAGCACCACGCCGACGATCCGATCCTTGCCGAACTCCGTGACGGCACGTTTGACCGCCTCGTAGGGCGTCGCACCGGCGCCAATGACCAGCAGGACGCCGTCGAGCTGACTCGCCAGAATGCTCGCGTCGGAGATGATGCCGACCGGAGGCGTGTCGACGATGACCCAGTCAAACCGGGTCTTGACGTTCTTCAAGAGCGCCTGCAGACGCGCCGACGCGAGGCCGGCCATCGGCGTCTCGTCGGTCGGGCCGGACGGCAGGATCGTCAGGTACGGTGAGACCTGAATGAAGGGAACCGAGATCGCGCCGTCGCCGCGGAGGCAGTCGGCCAGCCCCGACGCGTTGGGAACGCGGAACACTTCGTGGACCGACGGGCGCCGCAAGTCGGCGTCGATGAGCAGCACGTGGCGCTTGTAGGACTCGCTCAGCGTCAAGGCCAGATTCGCGGCGGTCAAGGTCTTGCCGTCGCGCGGCAGCGCGCTGGAAATCATCAGCGTCCGCAGCCCGGTGTGCGTCTGAATCAGATGCAACGAGGTGGCGAGCCGGTTGTACTGCTCGATCGACGTCTCCGCGACCTCGCCGTCGATGACGATCTTGCCCTCGACGTCCTGGGAGATCCCGCCAAACGCCTCCGGCGCCAGCGAACGCGGCGACAGAATCGTCGCGGGTGGCGTGTTCCTGGCCACGGCGACCGCGGGCTCGTGGCGGGGTGCCCGCGGACCGTCCGCTCTCTCGTGCGGAAACTGCTCGAATCCGCGTACGTCCGCCGACAGATCCGCTTGACGCTCCGGCGCGCTGGCCGTTCCGGCCCGACGCAATGCTTCTTCTACGCGACTCATGCAACCCTCATGTGCCTAGTGCTCACCGAATGCCGAATATCGAGAACGAGCGCCGGCGACCGGGCTCGTCAGGTGGTGTCCGCGACTGCTCCGCTTCCTTCTTACGCGCCGCGACCGAGGAAATCAGACTGGTTGGCGTACTGGACTCAATCGTCACGTTCGGAAGTTCGGTCCCGGCCGGGCGTTCGGCCGGCCGCGCCTGGGGCACGGGCTCCTCGATCGGCTCACGCGCCACCTTGAGATCGAAGTCCCTCGCCACTTCCTTGATGAGGTCGGTGCCGACCGGATGCCGTCCCGCCGCGAAGCCGCCCAGCAGGGCGTTGTCGCACACGACGCTGATGGTGCGCGGGATACCGCCGGAGATCTCGTGGATCAGCACGACGGCTTCCCTGGTAAAGAGCCGGGAGGCCTCGCCTCCGGCCCGCCGAATCCTGGTCGCGATGTAGGCCGCCGTGTCCGCGAGCTCGAGGGGCCGGAGCTCGCAGCGCAACGCGACGCGCTGCTTCAGCTGCCGGAGCCGCGTCGAGTTGAGCCGCTCCGCGAGTTCCGGCTGGCCCGAGAGCACCAGCGGCAGGAGCTTCTCGGTAGCCGTCTCGATATTCGCGAGCAACCGGACTTCCTCGAGCAGCTCTTCACTCAGGCGCTGCGCCTCGTCGACGACCAGCGCCGCAATCTCGCCGCGGCCGCGCCGTTCGAGCAGCTGGGTCTCCAGCTCGGCCAGCAGGGTCGCCTTGGACGAGCGAGCCTCGTCGCTCAACTGGAAGGCGCGCGCGAGCGTCTCGACGAACTCCTCGCGCGACAGGCCGGGATTCGTCAGGTGGACGGCGCGGACGCCCGCGCACAATTCCGATCCGAGCGCCGCCTTCAACAGCGTCGTCTTGCCCATGCCGGCCTCGCCGACCAGCAACGTCACCGCTTTCGCCTTCGACAGGCCGTATTGCAGGTTGGCGAGCGCCTCACGGTGCTGCGCCGTCATGAAGAGGAACTGCGGGTTCGGCGTCAGCTCGAAGGGCAGCTCGGTCAGGCCGTAATGTTCAAGGTACATGCGCGCCCTCAACCGACCTGGAGCTTCCAGAAGACAACGGCCAGCGCCGATCCCACCACGATCAGCCCCGAAATGACGCCAATCGAGATGCGGCGCCGCCTGACGGCCCGACGCTCGCGCGCCGACGTCATGACGGGAATGAGCGCCAGCACCGGCAGATCGATCAACTGCCGGATCTCCTCGACCGATTTGAACGTCGTATCGCGATACTCGAGGAATGCCGCGCAGCCTACTCCCAGCACGAGTCCGAATGCCGATCCCGCCGCGCTGATCAGCAACACGTTCGGGCTATACGCCCGCTCCGGTGCGCGCGCCGGATCCAGTACCTTGAACTGCTCGCCGATCTGGTTCTTCTCGAGATTCGCGGCAAGCTTGGAGTCCTCGCGCTTCGCCAGCAGGGTGGTGTAGGTGTTCTGCAGCGTCGCGTAGTCGCGCGTCAGCTCGGTCAGCTGCGATTCCCGGGTCGGCACCGCGTCCACTTTCGCCTGGTAGCCCGCGATGACCGCCTCGACCTGCTTCGCGTCGGCCTGCTTGCGGTCGACCTGGCCGTCCAGATTCCTCATCTCCGATGTCAGGTCCCGCACGCGGTTCTGACGCAGCGTCTCCGCCGCGGTGGCCGGTCTCACCGGAGCCGGTTGGCCGGCCGGTGACGGCGACGGAGCCGGCGACTCGGCGCGAAGCTTGGCCTCGAGATCGGCGACGACCACCTTCATCGCCTTCACGTCCGGATGTTCGGCGGTGTAGTGCAGCTCGAGCGCCTGCAACCGCGCCTGCGCCGCATCCAACTGTTGCGCCGTGCTCGGCGCGACCGCCGCCGGGGCGGCACCGATCGCGACCAGCGGCATCGGATCCTGGGCGACCTGCAGGTCGGCAACCTGGCGTTCGAGCACGAGCCGGCGATCGCGGTCGCGGTTGATCGACTCGGTGAGCGCCTGCAGCTGCAGCTGGGCACTCTGGATGGCTTGCATGTTCGACTGGACCTGCGTCGGCAGTTCACCGGCATGCTGGCGCTTGTAGTCTTCGAGTTTGTGCTCGTGGTCGATCAACTGCCGCCGCGCCTCCTCGAGCGCAGAATCGAGGAACTGACTCGTGCCTTCGGCCTGCACTTCGCGGTCGCGCAGGTTTTCCTCGATGAACAGCGACGCCAGCCGCTCGGTGACCTTCTGGGCGGTGCGCGGATCGTCGCTGATGTAGCTCACCCGGAAGGCGTCGCTGCGCTCGACCTTCACGTCGATGTCGCCCCGCATCCCCTCGATGACGTCTTCCATCGTCGAGCGGCGGCGCTTCTCGGGATAGAGGTTGAAGTCCTGGACGACGTGTTCCAGGCGGGTGCGGCTCAGAATCTGCTCGCGGAGCGACGACAGCCGATCCTCGATCCGCGCCGTCACAGTCGACCGCACGTAGCTCTCTGGAACGCGCTGCGGAATGACGAGAATCAAGGTCTGAGACTGGTATTTCTTGGGGATCTTGCGCGCGACCGCGAAGGTCGCGATCGCACACACGACCAGGGGCAGCGCGATCAGCCACAGTCGCTGACGGAGCAGTCCGAGGATGTCTTCCGGCTTGTACTGTTTTCCAGGTAGCATCTTATTTTCTTACCAGCGGCGCCCACACGGTCAGGCCGACGCGGACATTGTTGCGATCGAGTGCCTGGGGAATGCCTCCCGTGCCAATGACGGCGGCCCCCAGGGTGTAGCTGTAGTAGGTGTATTCGCTGAAGAGCGCCCAAGTCCGGTCGAGCGCGAACTGCAGCCGCGCCGAGCCGCTGTAGCTCCTGACCGAGGAACGCGGCTGGTGCGCATTGCCGACGTTGCCGTCCTGAAACCCCGCGGTGACGTGCATATCCATGCGCCGGCTGAGAAACCCATCGACAGAAGTCTTGACGGCGTCGGACACGACGGGGCCGGCAAGCCCCTGAACGAATCCGATCCCCCGGTCGTACACCAGACGGGCGCGCCACGTGCGGGCGATGTCATGCGTCAGACTCGCGTTCCCGAGAACGACGTATTGAAAACCATGCGTCTGCACGAGGTCGAAGCTCGGCGTATTGAGCAGCGATGACCCTACGCTGAAGTCGAAATGCGTCCGGCGCGAGAACGACAACGGCTTGTGATAGTCGACGCCGATGTCGATGTCGTGTGAGACAGCCGGCTGCGAGCCGGCGGCGTAGTAGTACTGTCCCTCTCGATAGACGTAACCGAAGTGGACGTTTGCGTAGCGGCTCAGCCCGTACGCATATCGCCCGCCGGCGCTGTAGGACGACAGATTCCGGCTGTTGGGCACCCGCGACAGATCCGAGTAGAGGAAGGTGCCGACGGCGGTGACGGTCGAGCGGGCGCTCAAGCGCTGGCTGAAGTTGGCGGACGTGTCGTAAGCGAGTATCGGCTTCGCGCCAACCGCGTAGTCGCTGTCTGCCCCCACGACGTAGCCGACGTCCGAGGCGGTCGTCAGTGTCGGAAACAAGCCGTAGTAGTAGGCCGGCGAATAGCTGAAGCTCTGGTTGAACGAGAAACGCGTCGCCTGTGACCCCGCGGACAGGCCGACCGCCCCGAAATGCGACGTGCCGATGAACTGGTGTTCCGGCTGGAAGTACTTGAAGCTGGAACTCGCGGTCGCGCTGATCTGCACCGCGTGCCCGACCCAGTCATAGTTCATCGCCGGCACGAGAGCGGTGTAAACGCCGCTGAAGGCCGGCCCGGCGGCGCTGCTGGCGCCGAGGTCCGCCAGCACGTTGTCGTCGTAGCCCTCCGAGACGGAGGCGGTCACGTCGAGGCTCTGCTGGACGGTGGGATCGTTGGTCGCTCCCCCGAACAGCGCCTTGTACGGGCGTCCCGACTGGCTTTGCGCATCCGCGACAGCCGCGCCGCACACCAGCAGCAGCACAACAGTCGGAGCGAGGCTATGATTCACGATCAACCTATGGCGGCTATGGGACGATGACGGTGTCGCCCGGCTTCAACGAGATGTTCTGTTCGACGTGCTTCTGTTTGATAACGTCCTTGTAGTTGAATTTGAACGACTGCTGACGGCCGCCCTCGTTCCGCATGATGACGATGTTCTTCGAGTCCCCGTACTCCTGAAGGCCGCCCGCCAGGGCGATCAACTGGAGCACGTTCATCTCGCCAGTCAACGGGAAGGTGCCTGGCTTCGTCACATTGCCGGTGATGAACACCTTGCGGCTGTGAATCTCCTTGACGACGACCGTCGCATTGGGATCCGCGATGAATTTGGCCGCCGCCTTCACCAGCTCGGATCGCAGCTGATCGGGCGTCAGGCCAACCGCCTGCACGTCGTTCAGCAGGGGCAGCGAAATCTTGCCGTCGGGGCGGACGATGACGTCCGCCGACATGCTCTTCTCCTGCCAGAACACAATCGAGAGCACATCCTCCGCGCCGATCAGGTAGCCCTCGGGCAGCGGCGCGGACGCTGCCGCGGAGGCCGCCGTTTCGGATGTCGACGAGGGTTTCGAGGCGGCCTGTTGCGCGCCTGCCGGTAAACCCATCAACGCCGTGAGGCCGACGACGGCGGCGGTTGTTCGATGGAATTGCATGGTGTTGCCTGGTATCCCTTCTGTGCCCGGATCGGGGACGCGCGCCTATCGCTGTCCCCGGACGGCCGTCATGGCTATTGCCGGTACTCCTTGAACGGCAGCTGACAGTCGTGCTTGCGGAGAAAATTCAGGAACCGCTTGTAGTCGCGCGGCTCCATGTTGAACAGCTTGGCGACGATCTTGTAGTTGCCGCGCGCGTCCTCCAGCCCCTTGCGCACCAGATCGCGGACGTTGCCGCGCGTGATCTCGCGCTGCATGTAGAGCGGGTAGACGGCGGTCCAGAACGATTCGCGCTCCTCGACCAGCTTCTTGTAGAGATCGTCGGCGACGGTGCGGCGGCGCTCGCGCTTTGGACGCAGCCCGATGGCATGCTGGCTGCGGATCTCCATCGGCAGATCGTCTTCACGCGCGGTTTCCGTCCGCCCCGTCACCACCAGCCGCTCGATCACGTTCTCGAGCTCGCGCACGTTGCCGGGCCACGAATAGTCGCACAGCAGCTTGTTGGCCTCCGGCGAGATCGCCCGCACGGTGTGCCCCTGCCCGCGCGTGAAGCGGCCCATGAAGTAGTCGATGAGCGCCGGGATGTCTTCGCGGCGCTCGCGCAGCGCCGGCACGGTCAGGTGAATGACGTTGAGGCGATAGAACAGATCCTCCCGGAACGTGCCCTCGGTGATCATGTCGCGCAGGTTGCGGTTGGTCGCTGCGATGACCCGGACGTTGACGCGCCCCTGCACGCGATCGGCGCCGACCTTCTGCAGCTCGCCGGTCTCCATGAATCGGAGCAGCAGTCCTTGCATGCGCAGGGTCATCTCGCCGATTTCGTCGAGGAAGATCGTCCCGCCGTCGGCGATTTCGAGCTTGCCCTGTTTGTCGCGGTAGGCGCCGGTGAAGCTGCCCTTGACGTGACCGAAAAGCTCCGACTCGAGGAGCGTCTCCGGCAGCCCGGCGCAGTTGACCGCCACCATCGCACGGTTGGCGCGCGGACTGCGCTCGTGGATGGCGTTGGCGACGAGCTCCTTGCCAACGCCGCTCTCGCCCGTGACGAGGACCTTGGCGTTGGAGCGGGCGATGCGCGAGATCTCCTGCGACAGTTCGGCAATGATGGCGCTGCTGCCGATCAACTGCTCGGTTCCGTCGCGTCTCATGCTGGCCCCTCTACCCGGTTCCGCGGCGACTGCTGTGGTGCTCATGTGTTGGCTTTCTTCAGGAATTCCTCGAGACTCCGACGACTCCGCTCGTCCATGTTCGTGAAAATGGTGCCCATGGCCAGCGCCGGCCGCTGCGCGGTCGCCGCCAGCCGTTTCACCTCGACCGCCGGCGTGAACGCCGGCCCGATCGCGGCGCGCAAATGCCCCGACGCGCCCACCGGAAGCGTCACGTCGGCGGACAACAGGGCGCCCGTCGCGCTGATGTCGACGAGCCGCACGCGGGTGCGAATCTCGAGACGACAGCCGATCTGCTCGTTCAAGTCCCAGCGCGGCTGTCGCCGCCGCTCGATATCCTGCTGCTGATCGCCGCTCATCGCGTCACGCCTCCATCGCCTGGCCGTCGGCGGAGCCCGCCAGTTGGGCGAGCTGCGCCGCGAGGACCGGGTGCATCGTCACGAACTCGACACCGATGAGAAACCCCCGCTCACCGTCGGCCCCGGTGATTCCGCTCACGTGCCGCACCTTGGCGTCGGCGGTGAAATCACGCCCGTCGAAACTGAGCGTCAGCCGGTGTACGGAGTCAGGCGGCAGCGAGGCATGCGAGTGCAGTAGCGCGCCGCCGGGACCGACGTTCCTCAGCGGCAGGCGCAGAAACACCTCGAGGTTGCCCCATAGATCGCCGACGATGTCGAATCGCGGTCGTCCCCGCCGGTCGCCAAGTCTGCGTCTCACACCCATCTCCTGCATCAGAGTCCACACGCGCGCCCGCCGCACGCGTGGCCTTACACCGCGACCGGCTCCGCATCGCGGACGGCGCGGGACACCAGCGCCTCCGCAGTGCGGCACTCCGGCGAAAACACCGCATGTCCGACCGTCAAACCCGCCAGATCGGCGCGCGTCGCGCTCTCGGCCAGCCGGCGCCGCAGCCGCTCGACGACCCGCGTCGAGCCGGTGGCGTCGGTGTGCGTCAGCAGCGCGATGACGCGGTAACCTTCGACCCGCCCGAGCACATCCGAGCCGCGCAACTCCAGGCGCAACGCGTCCTGCACGCGCTGCGGCGTGTCGCCGCGCATGCCCTGCCGCGGCAGGTCCACCAGCACCAGCGAAAAGCGCAGGTCGAAGCGCCGTGCACGTTCGAGCTCTTCGTCGATCCGCTTGAGAAACGCCGAGGAAGCGGCCTCGCAGCCGGGGGCGTCGCCCGCCGCTTCGGTGTGCGAGGCCTCGGCGCCGCGCATCCAGCTCTGGAGCACTTCGACGCCCACCCGCGTCAGCATCGCCGCGTCGGAGGTGAACGGCTGGTCGGCGGCCGGACGAAGCTCCAGCGTGCCGGTGATGCCGTCGGCCAGCGGCCACACGCACACGACCTGATCCGCGGAGAACAACCATTCCCGGCTGCTGGCGGCGATCCCCTCGACGGGCATCGACCCAATCGTGACGAGCCGGCGCAGCCGGCCGCGCCGGTTGACCGTCAGCGCGCCAGCGGCCGCATGCGTCAGCGCGGCGATCTCGCGCACCGCAGCGGTCAGCGCGGCGTCGGATGAAGAGCCGGGCGCCTGCATCACCTCGCCCAGCCGCGCCCTGGCGCGGTCGCGGCGCAAGGCGCGCAGCGACTCGAGGTGCGCGCCGGCGATGCAGCCGACGGCCGGCAGATGACCGATTTCATCTTCGGGCGCCGAACCGATGAGGGCCAGCACCCAATCCGAGGTCTCGCCGCTGCCAAGCGGCAGGAGCATCAAGTCCGCTCCCGTCGGCAGCGTCCACGGCGTGGGAGACGACACGCGCCGCAGCTCGGGCGCCGACGGCACCCACAACGAACTGAGGCGGCGCGTCGCATCGTCCACCGCCGCACCCGGCAGCGAGGCGAACAACACAAAATCGCCGAGCAGGTCGCGCTGATAAATGCGGGCGTCGACATCGAACCACACGGCCGCGGCCTGCACGATGGCGTGCGCCAGTTCCGTCTCGGATCCGGTTTCGACGATGTGGCGCAGAAACCGGAGCATGGCGACGAGCCGCCGCGACCGTGCCCGTTCCTGATCCAGCGATTCGGCGGCGGTGGAGCTCGATTCCCAGACGCTCTTGACCAGTTCGACCCAGAACTCAAGGAAGGGGCGCCGCTGCGCACGTTCACCGACCAAACCGACCAGCGCCAGACTGCGCTGCCCTGCGCCGAGCCGCATGGGAACCGCCTCGAACTCCGACCCCGACATCCTGACGCGGATGGGAGCGCCGGTCCCGAAGGCCCCCAGCAAAGCGTCCCGGAGCCTGCTGTCCTCCGCGACCTCGGCGAGCACATCGCCGTCGGTGGCCGGATAGATCGGGTTCAGGGCGGAGTCCAGAACGTAGACCTCTAGCCCGAGCCTCGTCCGGGCCCGCTCGAACACGTGTGTGAGCACTTTGGGCAACATCGCAGTCTTGGAAACATCAGCCATTGTGCAAAGGCATCGCCACGGCTTTCGGAGCCCTTAGTCTCCCTCGCAAGTGCCTTTTCTAGCTATATTTACGCGATCGTCAACTGACTGAGAAGGCTTCCGCCGGACGGCGCTGGCGCAGGCGTAACGTGGTTGGGAAGACTAAAGTCGCCTATACGCCAAACTTTTGTCGGCGACTGAACTGCTCAGAATGGGCCAGTCAGGAGTTCGTAGGCGAATATGGCGATTGACCGAAAGAACTTCTTCATGGTCCGAAGATTAAAACGCCGCCCGCCCACCCGTTCGCTGGAACGGGCGGAACGGGCTGCCGGCGGGTCTGTCAGCGGAGGTTCGTCAACAACCAGGCTCAACGCGGTTTCAGCACGATTTCGACGACGCGTTCGGAGGCGACGGGTGCGCCATTGCTCAAGGCGGGCTTGTAGCGCCACTGCTTGCTCGCCACCACCAGCTGTGCGTCGTACATCGGGGTCGTCGGCGCCAGCATCTCCGACGACACGACCCGTCCGTCGGCGTCGATCCGGAGGATGATGCGCCCGCGGAATTCGAGACGTGCATACGCCTCGGGCGGCACCCAGCGCGGCATCACCTCCGTGATCGGAATCGGCATGGTGACCTTCTGCACGGATGCCGGAAGCGACGCGGGGGACGTCGACGCAGGGGACGTCGATGCAGGAGCCGGCGCCGCCGGCGATGACGGCTTCTCGCCAGCCGGCGCGGCGACAGGGGCCGGCATCGCCCGGCTCAATTCGAGAAAGCCCGACGCCAGCAGGCGAAGCTCACCGACCACGGCGTCGTCCTTCAGATCGGGGTCGTCGGCGACCGCCACGATCTCGGCGAAGCCGTGGATGGCGACGTCGCGATCCTTGCGGTCGAGCGCGCTCTTCGCATTCACGTACATCGACTTCAGCAGCTCCGGCGCGATCCGCCGGCGCACCTTGGCGAACAGGTCCAGCACGCGGGGCGACGCGTCGGGATCGGCCTGGAAGCGCGGATTGGCGATGATGACCGTCTCGGCGGCCTTCTCCGCCTCGGGGGCACGTCCCAGCGCAATCAGGGAAAATACCCGGTACTGCCCGAGTTCGGGAGGCGGCGGCGCCGTGTCGACGGACAGCGCCGACAGGACGTCCTCGTAAGCCGCATTGGAGTAGAGGTCGCGGATATGGCCCAGCGGTTCCGGCTCCTGCGCGCGGGCCGGGAGCGTCCCGATGAGCACCAAGAGTGCTGTCGTCGAAATTGCGTGCCGCATGAATACCCCGTTACTTTCGGAAGTCGACCCCGAGCCTGGCCGGCTGCTGCGTGGTGATGTTGACGAACTCCCGGCGTTCACCGAGCGTCGGATGACGGAAGATGACTTCGTGGCGGCCGATCGGCCGCGACAGATTTCCGATGGGGGTCTGCCCCACGCGCTCGCCGTCCACGTAGACATCGGCCCAGGGAACGGCATTGAGGCTCACCGTCCCGTTGGGCAGGTCGATCTTCAACGCGGCGGTCTTGCCGGCGGCGATCTTGACCGTTCGCTGCGCGCGAAAGCCAAAGGTCTCGTTCGCGAGCTCCACGGTGTGATCGCCCGAGGACATCATGAGCTTCTCGACGTCGGTCGATCCGACCAGCCGGCCGCCCTCCCGAACCTGGAGCGCGATCGGGGCCGCGACGCTGAGCCATCCCGCGGTGACGACTGGCCCTTCATTCGACGGCGACGCTGCGGCGGTCAGAATCACCGAGGTGGTCTGGCCGGCCGTGACATGCACGCTGCGCTTGATCGCCCCGTGTTCGGCGCGGATCGCGATCTCATGGTCGCCCGCGGCGACGTCTTCGAGCGCGAGCGGAGACGCGCCGCGCTCGACGCCATCCACCAGGATCGCCTGATGCGCCGGTTCGGTCTGCACGCGCAGGGACCCGTTGACGGGCGCAGCCGGCACCGGCGCCGGCGCCATTTCGTAGTGCTGCACCACCGAGGTGCCAGAGGCAACGGTCAGCGCGAAAGCGCGGGCGCTGGCGCCCGTACCCAGCTTGACGTCGTAGGATCCAGGCGCCAGTGAAACGGTCACGGGGGTGCGGCCGACGTTACGCCCGGCCACGGACACGTCGATGCCCGCCGGAGCGGTTTCGAACGTGATCGAACCGGGAGAGGCCGGCCACGCGACGGGGTGCTTTTTCAGGTAGTAGCCGCCGACGCCCGCTGCAGCCACCAGACCGAAGGCCGCGACCGACAGCCAGATGCCGCGCCCCGACCGGGGACGCGGAGCAGGCGGCGCTGGCTTCTGGGAGACGGGGAACGCCGCCACCGGCGAGGCAACGGCGTTTCCGGCCTCCGGCGAGAAAGCATCGAGCCCGACGGTGTCAGCCGCCTGCGGAACAGGGCGGCGCTTCGACGAGGGCCATAACCGGGCGATTTTAAGGACGGCCACTGGTTTCTTTCTCCTGTCCCGAAAACGTACCCGAGTTGCCGGGACCAAACCGACGGCTGGCGCAGACGTTTGTGAGGCGCGCGCCCCACTAACAAGCTGCTCTGCGCGTGGATGGGCCTGCGCCACAAATCCCATGCCCGTCTCCCTGTTCCTCGCCTGGGTTGCGCGGAAGTCTGACGACCCGGCTCTAGGCGAACGCCGTACCACTCTAAAAATGTAATAAACCCTGATTTTCGCGACATTATGGGGTTCAACGCCTTGATTAGTTCATCTCAGGGAAGACTTTTGTTTGCGATCTGCGGGCCTTCATTCGCAGTGCTGAAACCTGCAGGAGAGGGCCGCGAGATCCTGGGGGATCCGATAGTTCGCCGTGGAGGCGACTTTCTTCAGCGGCCGATGGCACTTGCGGACCAAGATTCACGACGAACGACGAATGTAAGTCATTGTATTTACTAGCCTTACATGGCTGAAATAGTTTTGTCACAACTTGGCAGCACCTGTGCCTCTGCGCTCCCCTGAAAGGAGGCAGTGTTGCGCAGGACCGTTCTATTGACGCTCGGAGTATTACTTCTCGCGCGACTGGCTGACGCCTCGCCGATTCAGATCGATTTCGTTGGACTGGGCAAGGCGCAGGTCGTCACTCTGGCCGGTGTTCGCAATGTCACGGCCTATGCGGGAGAGTTGGATTGGGCATGGTTGGGAGGTACGCCGAACGGATACGGCAGCAGCTTCTACTCGTACTGCGTGGACGTTCTCAACAACGAACAGGACCCACAGTCGGTGGCCGTACGCAGCACCGATGACATCCTGGCACCGGCGGTGTTGAGCAAGGCCGCGTGGTTGTTCGACAGTTTCGCGGTCGACATCCACAACACCGGCACCAGTGCCATGGCGGCTGGCCTGCAGCTTGCGATCTGGGAGGTGCTCTACGATACGAACTACGACTTGTCGAGCGGAGCCTTCTGGGTGTCGATGGCGTCGGACGATGCCCTCAAATACGGCACGTCCTATCTGCAGGCGTTGAGCAGTGCCGGCAGCGGATATATGTCCGCGACGACAACCTGGCTCGACGCGAACCCGGGAGCCGGACAGGACCAGATCACTCTGGCGCCCGTTCCGGAGCCGGCGACGCTGGCACTCCTGGCGACTGGCCTGGTCGGCCTTGCCGCACGGAGAAAGCGGTTCCTTACCCCAGGGTCGAGCAGCCTCTAGATTAGGCGCTGCGTTGGTTCGCGCGCGAGCCGAGTATATCGGCCGCGCGCGATTCAATTTCTCCGAGCCGCCGCTCGAGCGCTCGCGTCCCCGCCGCCACCGCCGACTCCGACGAGTCCGGCACCACGATCGGCTCTCCCACCACCAGTGCCACGCGGCTGAACGGCTGCGGCACCTGCGTCCGATCCCAGCTCTTCATCGTCCAGGCACGCGACGCTTCGACGTGGAACGGCAGTACCGGATGGCCGGTCGCCCCCGCGAGCCAGATCGCACCCGGCTGCGCGACCCGCGCAGGACCGCGCGGCCCGTCGAGCGCGAACCCCACCGTCCGCCCGGCCTCGAGGTCGCGCTTCAATTGCACGAGCGCCCGCGCGCCGCCGCGCGAACTCGACCCGCGCGCCGCGCCATAGCCGAAGCGCTGGATGACGCCGGTAATCCACTCGCCGTCGAAGTTCTCGCTCGTCATGACGACGATGCCGCGATCGCGGAAGTAGAGCGTGGCCGCGAGGACGCGGCCGTGCCAGAACGCCAGGATCGGCGGACGGCCGGACCTGACGATCTCTTCGTAACGATGGAAGCCGTCGACGCGCCACCGGTACGTCGCGCCCAGCAGACGGATGAGCGGCGCGGCGGCCGCGGCAATGAGACGGGCCTTGCGGATCCGCGGCGCGGCGAGACGTGTCTTCTCGATGGTCGCCAGATTACCCGATCAGCCGATGACCCGATCCCGCTCTACATCCCCTCGTACTGCGGCCCGCCGCCGCCTTCCGGAGGCACCCAGTCGATGATCTGGTAGGGATCCATGATGTCGCACGTCTTGCAGTGCACGCAGTTCGAGGCGTTGATCTGCAGCTTCTTCGTGCCGTCGCCGGCGTCGACCATCTCGTAGACGTTGGCCGGGCAGAAGCGGATGCATGGGTTGCCGTACTCCTCGCGGCAGCGGGTCGCGCAGATGCTGGCATCGTGCACGATCAGGTGCGACGGCTGATCTTCGGGATGGCGCGTGCCTGAATAGTGGACGCCGGTCAGCCGATCGAAGGTCAATTCGCGGTCGATCTTGACGGGATTGACGATGGATTCGGGGTCGGGACGGGCATCCTTGTAGTAGGCGGCGAGTCTGGCGATCCGCGTCCACCCGCCGTGCGCCGGCAGCGGATCCTTGAACCAGCCGCCGCCGGTGACGATCGACAGTCCGGTGAACGCGGCGCCGGCGAGGGTGCCGTAGCCGAACGCCTGGTGAACGTTCCGGACCGGGTACAGCTCCTTGCGCACCGCGCTCGCCTGTATGCGGTCGTCGTAGGCTTTCAGCGCCGCCTCCGACGTCTCCCCTGTGCGCACGGCCTCGAAGGCAGTCTCGGCCGCGAGCATCCCCGTTCGCATCGCCAGATGGATGCCCTTGAGCCGCGCCGAATTCATGAACCCCGCGGCGTCGCCGGCGATGAGGGCGCCCGACGCGTAGGTCTTGGGGATCGTGTACCAGCCGCCCTCGGGCAGCGCCTTGGCGCCGTAGCGCACGAGCGTACCCCCTTCGAGCACCGAGGCGATCACAGGATGCCGCTTCAGATGCTGGAACGCGACGTGGGGGTCGAACATCGGATCCTTGTAGTCGAGACCCGCGACGAGCCCCACCGCGACGAAGTTGTCGGGCAGGCCGTACATGAAGCCGCCGCCGAATTCCTCCATCTTGAGCGGGTAGCCCATCGTGTGCACGACGCGCCCCGGCTCGCTGCGGCCGGGCGGCACTTCCCACAGCTCCTTGATGCCGATCGCATACACCGACGGGCTCTTGCCGTCATCCAGCCCGAGCCGGCGCACCAGCGCCTTCGTCAGGTTGCCGCGGACGCCGTCGCAGAAGATCGTGACCTTCGCGCGGATGTCGACGCCGGGTTCGAACGTCGACTTCTTCTGCCCGTGCTTGTCGATACCCCGATCGCCGGTGCGCACGCCGACAACACGGGCCGCCTGCCCTGAGCCTGTCGAAGGGGCCTGCCCTGAGCCTGTCGAAGGGTCGTACAGCACTTCGGTCGCCGGAAAACCGGTGAAGATGTCGATGCCCTCGGCCTCGACGAGGCCCGCGAGCCATTTCACGAACCGGTTGAGCGAAATGAGGTAGTTGCCGTGGTTCCTGAAGAACGGCGGCGTGATCGGCAGACGGATTTTCGACGTGCGCGTCAGGAAGTAGATGTCGTCGCGATGGACCGCGGTCGCGAGAGGCGCGCCTTTCTCTTTGAAGTCGGGAATCAGATCTTTCAGCGTCGAGGGATCGAGCACCGCGCCCGAGAGCATGTGGGCGCCCGCTTCGCGCGCCTTTTCCAGGACCGCGATGGCCAGCGGCTCGCCTCCCCGTTCGCGCTGCAGCTGGGCGATCCGGAGCGCCGCCGACATCCCGGCAGGACCGCCGCCGACGATGAGAACATCGAGTTCGAGAGTCTCGCGTCCGCTCACGCCGCGCTCGCCGGTCGAACGGTGCTAAAGGGGCAAAAGGGGCCAAGGGGGCTAAGGGTGCGGGTGCGAGGGGTGCGGAGGCGAGGGATGCTGACGGTGCCAAAGGTGCTAAAGGCGCCAAGGGGGCTAAGGGTGCGGGTGCTAGGGGTGCGACGGGTGCTGGTGCTAGGGGTGCTCAGCGTGCCGAGGGTGCTAGGGGTGCGATGGGTGCTACGAGTGCGCCGAATGCGGCCGCTGGTCTTGCCGACGGCGGCCACGACCGCATCCGAGCCGCGGCGCGTCGTGCGCATCGTTCGCATCGCCTGCGCTCGTGGCAGCAGCACCTTTAGCACCAGCACCCTTAGCACCCTAGCACCTTTAGCACCAGCACCCTTAGCCCCCTTAGCACCTTTGGCCCCTTTTGCACCCCGGCTTACTTAAGCGCAGCGATCAGCGCCGGCACTATCTCGAACAGGTCCCCGACGATGCCGTAGTCCGCCACCTCGAAGATCGGCGCCTCGGGATCCTTATTGATGGCGACGATCGTCCGCGAGCCCTTCATGCCGACGAGATGCTGGATGGCGCCGGAGATGCCGAGCGCCACGTACAGCTTGGGCGCGACCGTCTGTCCAGAGCTGCCGATCTGGCGGTCCATCGGCAGCCAACCGGCATCGCAAATCGGCCGCGACGCGGCGAGCTCGGCGCCCATCGCCTCGGCCAGCTTGCGGGCAAGCTCGATGTGCTCCTGCCCCTTGATGCCGCGGCCGACCGCGACGATCCGCTCGGCCTGCGAGAGATCGACCGCCTGCTTGGCCTCTTTGAACGGGGCCTCCGGTTTCTGCCGGATCTTCGATGCGTCGATGGCGATCGAGGCCTTGCGTATGCCGGCGCTGCCCGCCTTCATCGCGTCGGCGCGGAAGGCGCCGATCTGGAACGTCGCCAGGTGCGGACGGTCGACGGCGATGTCGGCCTGCAGCTTCCCCTGAAACATCGGTCGAACGTAGCCGCCATCTTTCAGCGCCGTGCAATCAGTGACGAGCGGCCACGTCAGCCGGGCCGCCAGCGCCGGCGCGAAGTCGCGCGTCTGGTAGGTGTGCGGCAGGAACACGCGCTGCGGCGGCTCGGCCCGCACCAGCTGCTCCAGCGCGAGCACGAAACCGTCGGCTGTGTAGGCCTGCAGCGACGGATCGTCGACGGCGATCACTTCGTCGATCGCCGCACGGGCGAGCTCCTGCGCGACGGCGTCGACCCCGGATCCCAGCACCGCGACTTTGACCGGCTCACTCGCCGACTGAGCCGCCGCGATGGACTCGAGCGTCGCGCGATTGAGCGTGCCGTCGCGCTGTTCGGCGATCACCAGAATCACAGCGCCCTCGCTTCCTCGCGCAGGCGCGTGACGAGCGCCTTGGCGGCCTCGGCCGGCGGCCCGGCGAGCACCTGCGTCTGTTTGGCCTTCTCGGGGAAATACAGACTGGTGACACGCTGGCCGCCGGAGGCGACGGCCGGCGCGGCCACCTTCTTGATCTCCTTCTTCTTGGCGGCCATGATCCCCTTCAGCGTGGCGTAGCGGAGCTGGTTGATGCCGCTCTGGATCGTCACCAGCGCCGGCAGCGGCAGTCGGACCCACTGGAACCAGCCGCCTTCGAGCTCACGCTTGACGCGGAGCCCGCTGGCCTCGACCTGCACTTCCATGATGATGGTGGCGTGCGGGATGCCGAGGGTTTCGGCGAGCACGACGCCGACCTGTCCGAACCCCTGATCGTCGGACTGCAGTCCGGTGAGCACGAGATCGACCTGCTCCGCGCGAATCGCCTCAGCGAGCGCCGCGGCAATCGTGCCGGCGTCGGCGGTGCCGAGCGCGTCCGATTCGACGTGCAACGCGCGATCGGCGCCGCGGGCCAGCGCCTCCCGGATCACCTGCGTGGCGCGGGCCGGGCCGGCGCAGCAGACAATGACCTCGCCGCCGTGTTTTTCCTTGAGACGGAGCGCTTCTTCCAACGCGTAGGCGTCCGGCTCGTTGAGCTCGAAGCTGGCGTCCTGGTCGCGGATCCAGGTTTTCTGATCGTTGACGCGGAGCTGCCACTCGCGCGTGACCACTTGCTTGATACAAACGGCAATTTTCATGATTGGCGCTCGCGCCTTCGGCGCATCGCTTAAGCTCGCTCCATTACGCGGCCGCTTCGCCGGCCGCTCCATTCCGCTCGCGCGTGGCGCTCATGTTCAGCCCTCGAATCTTTTCATCAGCAACGTGCCGTTGGTGCCGCCGAAGCCGAAGGAGTTCGACAGCGCATAGCGGATGGCCATCGGACGGGCGGTGTGCGGCACGTAGTCGAGATCGCAGGCTTCGTCGGGGTGGTCGAGGTTGATGGTCGGCGGCGCGATCTGGTGCTTCACGGCCAGCGCGGTGATGCCGGCCTCGAGACCGCCGGCGGCGCCGAGCAGGTGACCGGTCATCGACTTGGTCGACGACATCGCCAGCCGCCGCGCGTGCTCGCCGAAGAGCATCTTGACGCCCCGCGTCTCGGTCGGATCGTTAATCGGGGTTGACGTCCCATGTGCGTTGACGTAATCCACCGCCGACGGCTCGATGCCCGCCTTCCGCAACGCCATCCGCATCGAGCGGACGGCGCCGTGCGCGTCTTCGGGCTGGCCGGTGAGGTGGTAGGCGTCGGAGCTGAGACCGTAGCCGACCAGCTCGGCGTAGATCGAGGCGCCACGCCGCTCGGCGGACTCGAGCGTCTCGAGCACGCAGATGCCGGATCCCTCCCCCATGACGAAGCCGTCGCGATCGGTGTCGAACGGCCGGCTGGCGCGCGCCGGATCGTCGTTGCGCGTCGACAGCGCCCGCATCGCCGCGAAGCCCCCGACGCCCAGCGGGGTGATCGCCGCCTCGGAGCCGCCGGCGATCATGATGTCGGCGTCGCCGCGGCGGATGATCTCGAACGACTCGCCGATGGCGTGCGCCGACGCCGTGCAGGCGGTGCAGGTCGCCAGATTCGGGCCGCGCGCCCCGAAGCGGATCGACACCTGGCCGGCGGCGAGGTTGATGATGGACGCAGGAATGAAGAACGGGGAGATGCGGCGCGGGCCGCCTTTCATCAGCTCGATGTGCTCGCGCTCGATGGTCTGGAAGCCGCCGATCCCCGAGGCGATGAAGACGCCGACTCCGTCGGCGATCTCCGGCGTCACCTGCAACCGCGCGTCGTCGACGGCAAACTGCGACGCGGCGAGCGCGAACTGGATGAAGACGTCCATCTTCTTGACGTCTTTCTTGTCGATGAACTGCAGGGGATCGAAGCCCTTCACCTCGCCGGCGATGCGCGCCGAGTACTGCGAGGCGTCGAACCGCGTAATCGGTCCGATGCCGCTCCGACCTGCCAGCAGGGCGTCCCAGTTTGCCTGCGTCCCGATGGCGAGCGGGGACACCAGCCCTACGCCCGTCACCATTACTCGCCTGCTCAATCAGCCTCCGACTATCGGGTCGGGGACCCGACGGCACGCCGGTTCTGAAGACCCGGCCTACTTCACGCCGGGTCTGGAGACCCGGTCTACTTCTTTCCCTTGGCGTGCGACTCGATGTACTCGATGGCCTCCTTGACGCGCGTGATCTTCTCGGCGTCCTCGTCCGGAATCTCGATCCCGAACTCCTCCTCGAACGCCATCACGAGTTCGACGGTGTCGAGCGAGTCGGCGCCCAGGTCGTCGACGAATGAAGCATCCGGGGTCACTTCCTCTTCGTCGACCCCGAGCTGCTCGACGATGATGCTCTTCACCTTGTCTGCTACGGCCATCAATGCCTCCACCTAAAGCCTAACGCGAAAACGCCGGGTGCACGGACCCGGCTTACATGTACATGCCGCCGTTGACGGCAAGCACCTGCCCAGTAATATACGCTGCCTCGTCGGACGCCAGGAAACAGACCGCCGCGGCGACATCGGCGGGCGTGCCCAGCCGCTTCAACGGAATCCGTTCCGTCCAGTCGATGTGCGCCTTCTCGGCGATCCCGCGCGTCATGTCGGTCTCGATCAGGCCTGGCGCGACCACGTTCACGGTGACGTTGCGCGAGGCCACTTCCTGCGCCACCGCCTTGGCGAACCCGATCAGCCCCGCCTTTGACGCCGCGTAGTTCGCCTGGCCGGCGTTGCCGCTCTGCCCGACCACCGAGCTGATGCAGACAATGCGGCCGGCACGCTGGCGGATCATCGGCTTGAGCACGGCCTGGGTCGCCGCGAACGCCCCGGTCAGATTCGTCGCGATCACCGCGTCCCAGTCATCACGCTTCAGCCGCAGCATCAACTGATCGCGGGTGATGCCGGCGTTGTTGACCAGGATGTCGATGCGGCCGTGCCGCTCGAGCACGCCCGCGACCATGGCGTCGATGGCCGCGGCGTCGCCGACGTCGGCGGTGACGGTTTCGGCGCGGCCCCCCGCCGCGGTGATCTCGGTCACCGTCGCCGCGGCGTTGTCGCCGCGCGCGGCCGCCGCCACCAGCGCGCCCTGCTGCGCGAGCCGCGCCGCGATGGCGCGGCCAATCCCGCGCGAGGCGCCGGTCACGATCGCGACCTTGCCGTCGAGCCGCATCATAGCTGCAAGGCCGCCTGCAAGCCGGCCTCGTCTTCCACGCTCGCCACTCTGATGGTGCGATCGATCTTCTTGATCAGACCCGCCAGAACCGTGCCGGGCCCGAGCTCGACGCAGGCCGTCACGCCTTCGGCGACCAGGCGCTTGACCACGTCTTCCCAGCGCACCGGCAAGGACACCTGGCGAATGAGCGCATCGATCGCGGCGGCGGCCGTTCCCTTGAGCTCGGCGTCGACGTTGGCTACCACCGGCACCGCCGGGTCGTGGGCGGCCAGCGCGCGGAGCTCCGGCGCAAGCCGTTCTTCGGCGGGCTTCATGAGGGCGCAATGAAAGGGCGCGCTGACCGCGAGCGGAATCGCCCGCTTGGCGCCAAGCGCCTTGGCGCGCTCGCTCGCCCGCGCCACCGCTGCGGCGTGACCGGCGATCACGATCTGGCCCGGAGCATTGAGATTGGCCGGCGCGACGACGTCACCCTGCGCCGCCTCGACGCAGGCGCGAGCGACCGTTTCCGCGTCGAGTCCCAGAATCGCGGCCATCGCGCCCGCTCCGACCGGCACCGCTTCCTGCATGTATCGCCCGCGGCGCCGCACCGTGCGCAGCGCATCCGCGAAGGATAGCGTACCCGCCGCGACGTGTGCCGAGTACTCCCCCAGGCTGTGGCCGGCCGCGAACGCCGGCGTCAGTCCGCGCGAAACGGCCAGCCGCGCAACGGCCGTACTCATCGCCAGGATCGCCGGCTGCGTGTACTCGGTGAGCATCAGGCGATCGTCAGGGCCCTCGAAGCACAGCGTGCTCAGCGGCTCGCCAAGCGCCGCGTCGGCTTCCGCGAACGTGTCGCGGCAGATGGGAAACGCCTCGGCCAGCGATCGCCCCATGCCCACTTTCTGGGCGCCCTGTCCGGGAAACACGAAGGCAATCATGCGGGATGCGAGGCGCGAGGCGAGAGGTGTGAGGTGCCGAGGCGCGACAGATCCCTCGACAGGCGCCCGCTCAGGTCTTCGTGCACCGCACGCACCGCCATCGTCACGGCGTTGGCGACGGCCTTGGCCGACGAGCGACCGTGGCCGACGATGCACAGGCCGTTGAGGCCGACGAGCGGCGCGCCGCCGTATTCGGAATAGTCGACCCGGCGCCGGAAACGGCGAAACGCCTGCCTCGACAGCACGTAGCCGACACGACCGCCGAAGGTCGCGGCAAGCTCGTCATGGAGGAGGCTCTCGACCGTCTCGACCAGTCCTTCGCTCAGCTTCAAGGTCACATTCCCGGTGAAACCATCACAGACGATCACGTCGGCGCCGCCTGCGTAGACGTGTCGCCCTTCGATGTTGCCGATGAAATTGATCGGCGCGTCTTTCAACAGCCGATGCGCCTCGCGCGTGAGATCGGTTCCCTTGCTCTCCTCCTCGCCGATCGACAGCAGTCCGACGCGCGGCGCGGGGAGCCCGAGCGCGACGCGCGCGTAGGCCGCTCCCATTACCGCGAACTGCACGAGGTGCGAGGCGCGGCAGCCGACCGTCGCGCCCGCGTCGAGCAGCACCGCCGGCGTCCGCCGTGTCGGAATGATCGTCGCGAGCGCGGGACGCTCGACACCAGGCAGCAGGCCGAGCGCACCGTGCGCCGCCATAACGGTCGCCCCGGTGGGACCAGCGCTGAAGAGGGCATCGGCACGCCCGTCCCGCACGGCTTCGGCCGCCACCTTGACCGACGCACGCGGTTTGCGCCGCAGCGCCTGCGCCGGCGGTTCGCTCACCTCGACCCGCTCGGGCGTGTCGACGACAATGATGTCGAGACGCCGGAAAAGACTGGCGACCGGGTGGCGCGCCAGCTCGGCTTCGATCGCGGCAGCGTCGCCGGCCAGCAGCAGTCCGACCTGAAGGTGACGGGCAGCGACCAATGCGCCGTCGACGATGACCGACGGGCCGGCATCGCCGCCCATGGCGTCGATCGCAATGCGCATCTCACTCCGAGGGGCTGCGCCCCTCGGACTCCCCTACAGCGTCGCTCGCTCGCCGCGCCGCCGCTCGCGCCGCGCCGCTGGCTCGCTCGCTGGGCTCACTCGCATGCCCCTGAAAGGCCGGCCGCCGGCTGCTCACTACTCTTCGACGGCCTTGACCTGGCGCCCGGCGTAAAAGCCGCAGTTCGCGCAGACCTGGTGCGGGAGCTTGGCTTCGTGACACTGCGGACACTCGCTGCGTCCGATGGGCTTCAGCGAGTCGTGGGTGCGGCGCTTCGCGGTACGGGTCTTCGAGTGCCGCCGTTTCGGATTCGGCATGACGTCGTCAACTCTCCTTCTGTCGGTCCAGAATACCCTGCAGCGCGCCCAGACGTGGATCCTTCCACTCGGGCGGGCAGCCGCAGGCTCCTTTGCTCAGGTTCGTGCCGCACGTGGGACACAGCCCCTGGCACGCCTCCGAACACAATGGCTTCATCGGCAGCGCGAGCACGAACTGCTCGTGCATCAGTTCGCCGAGATCGAGCGTCTCGTCCCTGTAGTACGCCGTCGTCAGATCGTCCTCCGCGACTTCGGCTTCCTCGCTCTCGGCGCGTGCCGACTCCGGAACGTAGCGCAGCTCGAAGGCGCTGTCGACCGGAGTCTCGAACCCCTCGAGACAGCGCCCGCACTCGAGCTGCAGCCGTGTCCGGACATGACCAGTGACGCGGTAGGCCGCGCCGTCCTTGCGGACGTCCATCACCAGGTGAACGGGCGCAACGACCGCATAATCCTCGTCGCGCGTCTCAGGCGTCTGAAAGTACGACGCGTCGAACGTGCGTTCGAGGTGATCTTCTCCGCTATTGCGCGAAAGCTGCCTGAGGTCGAATTGCATCGTCACGGGGTGTCCCTCCGTGCGGGTGGGAACCCGTCATTATACCTCGAGATACTTCGATTTTGCGCGGGGGACGAAGGACGAAAGGAGAGGAAACGAGGGAAGCAGCGAGGTGGCGCCGCGCGCCTGGTGAGTTTGAGGTAACTGGAGCCTGCGGATGCGGCAGTGTCGGGTTTGGCTTCAGCGCCGGAGAGAAGCGTCGGTTGGAATTACCTTCCCGCGCGTGTCTGTTGGTCTTGGCAGTGCAGAGTCGGCACCCGGATCGGTCTGCGCGCGCAGCTGACGCAACTCGTCCGCGAGCCGCTCGGCGAGCTCGCCGAAAGAGTGCGCGGCGAATCGGAGAAACTCGTTCTCCTCCCGCAACGCGGCCAGGCGTTGACGATAATTCTCGGTGTCCATTCGGAGAGCCTCTGAAGCCATTCAGGATATACGTCGAGTCACCTCTGCGCTAGAGCCAAATTTGTGATCGGACGATCAAGATTGTAATGGTGGGAAGATCGGCCACAAATTGTGCATTTTCCGGCAAGAGCCCAAACTTGCAGATGCGAGGGTCACCTACGGTACCGTTTGTGAAAGCGTCCCGCGGGGAGCTGCGATGACCCGAGACGAGCAGGAATGCCGACAACAGCTCGCGGAACTGAAAGAAGAGAATAGCCAGTTGCGTCAGTCAGCTGAGCAGTTTGGGCTGCTGGCTGAGCGGCTCAACCGGCAGCTCGGCGAGGAGCGCCGTCGCGGCGCCGAACGCCGTGCAACGGCTCGAGGAACGCTCGACCGGCGGCAGCCGAGAAACGAATGATCTCGAACGGATTCGGTTGAGGGTGTCAGCGCGGCAGCTCGACCCAGGGCTTCGGAATGAAGAGTTGTTCGAAGAGGTTGACCGCGTAGCGATCGGTCATCCCCGCGACGAAGTCCCGGGTGGCAGCGTCGAGCCCTTCCTGCTCGATGGTGCGGCGGTCGAGGAACTGCCCCGATCGCTCGCGCACCTTTTCCCATAGCCCGCCCAGAATACCGGCGGCCTTCTTGAACTCGGCGGTTGCGATCTCGTTCTCGTAGACCGCGTCGAACAGAAAGCTGCGCAGCCCGATGGTGGCCTCGAGCACTTCGTCGCTCATGCGCACTTCGCCCAGTCCTCCTTCGAGCGTCCGCATGACGACGTCGGTGACCATCGTCCCGATGCGCTGCGATGACGTCGCACCCAGGACCTGCGTCCACTCGCGCGGCAGATCGTCGTCGCGCAGCAGACCGGCGCGCACGGCGTCGTCGATGTCGTGATTGACGTAGGCGATGATGTCGGCGACGCGGGCGATCTGCCCTTCGATGGTCGAGGCGCGATGCTCCGGATCGGCGCCGACCGGGACGCCGTGCTTCCCCTTCGAATGCCTGGCGATGCCGTCGCGCACTTCCCAGGTGAGATTGAGGCCCTGGCCGTCGTGCTCGAGGACGTCGACGATGCGCAGGCTCTGTTCGTAGTGCTCGAATCCGCCTGGCACCAGCGACTGCAGCACGCGTTCCCCGGCATGGCCGAACGGCGTGTGCCCGAGGTCGTGGCCGAGCGCGATCGCCTCCGTCAGCTCTTCGTTCAGCTGCAGCACCTTGGCGATGCTGCGAGCGATCTGTGACACCTCAAGGGTATGCGTCAGCCGGGTGCGATAGTGATCGCCTTCGGGGGCAAAGAAGACCTGCGTCTTGTGTTTGAGACGGCGGAAGGCTTTGCAGTGGATGATGCGGTCGCGATCCCGCTGAAAGGCCGGACGGATGGGATCCTCCGGCTCCGGGCGCATCCGCCCTCTCGTCTGGTCGCTCTTCGCCGCTGATGCGGCGAGGATCTCGTGCTCACGCTTCTCGAGCTGCTGGCGGATCCGCGGTTCGGGCATTCGTCTTGAAGTTAATCACAAAGGGCGGATCGTGCGCTATCGCAGCACGTCCGCCAGGAACGATGTGCCGTGGCCAAGCGGGCCGACGCCGAAGATCTCGGCGACGGTCTGGCCAAGGTCGGCGAACGTCGCGCGCGTTCCGACATCCGTCCCCGGCCTGATCATCTTCCCGACCAGAAACAGCGGCACGTACTCGCGCGCATGATCGGTGCTCGGCGTCGTCGGATCGTTGCCGTGATCTGCCGTGACGATCAGCAGATCCGAGTCGCGGAGGGACGGGATCAGGCGTCCCAGGCGGATGTCGAAGCGCTCCAGGTTCGCCGCGTAGCCGGCCGGATCGTTGCGATGACCGTACTGCGTATCGAAGTCGACGAGGTTCGTGAAGACGAGGCCCGGTCCTGCCGAGGCGATCGCCTTCTCGATCGCGTCGACACCCTCGTCGTCGCTCGTCGTGTGCACGGAGGTCGTGATGCCACCGCCCGCAAAGAGATCGCTGATCTTGCCGATCGCCAGCACCGCCCTGCCGGCCGCGGTCATCGCGTCGAGCAGCGTCGGCGTCGAAGGGGGCAGAGCGTAGTCGTGGCGGTTGGCCGTGCGCGTGAACGATCCGGGGGCGCCGACGAACGGCCGCGCGATGACGCGCGCGACGTTCAGCCCCTTGCCGACGAGCTCGTAGGCGATCTCGCAGATGCGATACAGCTCGCGCACCGGAATGACCTCCTCGTGCGCCGCGATCTGGAAGACGCTGTCGGCGGAGGTGTAGACGATCGGACGACCGCTGCGCATGTGCTCCGGACCGAGCTCGTCGATGATGACGGTCCCGGACGCCGCATAGTTGCCAATCGTGCTGCGCCCGATGCGTCGCTCGAACTCGGAGATTACGTCTGCCGGGAAGCCGTGCGGAAACGTCGGGAACGCGCGTTCGAGCACGACGCCGGCCATCTCCCAGTGGCCCGTGACCGAATCCTTGCCGGCCGACTTCTCGGCCATCCGCCCGTAGGCGCCGAGCGGCTCCGCGACGTCCGCCATGCCGGAGACCGTGGCGATCCGCGGCAGCCCGAGCGAGCGCAGGTGCGGCAGCTGCAGCGGTACGATGCGCGAGATGTTGCCGAGGGTGTCGCTGCCCTCGTCCCCATAGGCGCGCGCGTCGGGCAGTTCGCCGATGCCGACGCTGTCCAGGACGGTGAGGAAGACACGCTCGGGAAGGATCATGGAAGAAGGCGAAGGTCACGAAGGAACATGGTGACGGCGTCCTGCGTCTCGGGACGCTCGCCGGGCGCCTGCACCCAGTGGAGGTTAGGCTCTTTGCGGAACCAGATCAACTGACGGCGCGAGTATTTCCGGTTCTCGAGCATGATCAGCTCGCGCGTGGCGGTCTCGTCGCGCACGCCGCGCAGGTGCTCCAGCGCCTGGCGGTAGACGAGGCCGCCGAACGGCAGCGCGGTCTCGGGCACGCCGCGCGACAGCAGGCTCCGTATTTCGGCCAGCAGCCCGCGCGCGAACTGGGAGTGCACGCGTCGCGCGACGCGGTCGGCGGTCTCGTCAGGCGGGATCTGCAGCGCGATGGCCGTCACGTCGTACTCGGGCAGCGGCATCACGGTCTCGGCGAAATGGACCGTCAGCGGCCGGCCGGTCAACAGCCACACCTCGAGCGCGCGGACCACGCGCTTGACGTCGGCCGGCGCGATACGCGCCGCCGACGGAGGATCGACGCGCGCCAGCCAGCGATGGAGCGCGGTCGCGCCGCGTCCTTCCGCAACCCGCTCGAGTCGCCGCCGCAGCGCTTCGTCGCGCGAGGGCCCCGCGAAGAGCCCGCGCGTCAGCGCGCGGTAATAGAAGCCCGTGCCGCCGACCACGATCGGCAGGCGCCCGCGTGCCGTCACAGCCCGGATCGCCGCCGCCGCCTCGCGCGCGAAGCGCGCCGCGGAGTATTCCTCCGTGGGATCGACGACGTCGATCAGGTGGTGCGCGATGCCGCGCCGCTCGTCGGGCGCCAGCTTGTCGGTGCCGATGTCGAAGCCGCGGTACACCGCGGTTGAATCGCAGCTGACGATCTCGCCGCCGGCCCGCTCGGCGATGGCGAGCGCAAGGGCGCTCTTGCCGGTCGCCGTCGGACCGACGATGGCGAGAAGCGGAGGTCTCACGACTCGGGGCTAGAGGACGCGAGCGAGCGCGAACAACGCAAGGACGGTCAGCGCGAGAAACAGACCGACCTGCTGGCTGCGGCTGACCACTACTCCACCCCGCCGTTCGGCGGGACCTCGTTGTAGTAGAAGATGACGGTCATCACCATGCTCTCGTCGGGGTATTCCTGCGGGAGCGGCACGGTCGGGTTGGACGCCTTGATCGCATTGAACGCCGCCTTGGTGAACGCGTCGACACTCGAGGGCTGCAGCACGATCAGCTCGCTGACCGACCCGTCCTTGTGAATCGTGAACCGCAGGACGGTGTGGCCGTGCAGCGCCATCGCCGCGTAGGGAATCAGCCAGTTGCGATAGACCTGCGCCTTGAAGCGGCGCAGCCAGGAGCCGAAGTCGACCCCCTTGCTGTCGAACTGGAATGACGGGCCGAAGTCGGAGTTCCCCTGCACGTTCTGCAGCGTCTCGCCCTGCGTGTAGCGATTCACGTTGCGGATCGCATCGCTCAACGGCCCGGGCGACCGGTTTTCCATCATCGGATTCTTCGACGGCTCGTTGCGGGCGATCGTCGACTGCGCCGTCGTCGGGAGCGCGAGCGCATTCGGGTTCGAGGCCGGCGGCGCGGTGGGCTGCGGCGCCGGCTGCTCGGGCTGCGGCCTGGACGCGTCGGCGATCGTCCGATCGGGCGTGTTGCCGCGCGACATCGGGATGTCGGTCTTCGGAACGGGCGCCTTCTCTGGCGCCTGCGCCTTGTGGCTTTCGTCGGAGAGGAACTTCGGCCTGTCGGGCAGCCGCTGGACTTCGACCTTGGGCTTCGCGAACACGAACTGCATCGGTTCGCGCATCGCCTCGATCTTCTCGCGTTGGTCGTCGAGCCGCTTCAGCCGCGCGGCTTCCGCCGCCTTCACGAACGGCAGGCGTGGATACACGATGATTCCGATGACCAACAGCAAATACGCGATGATGGTCAGCAGGAGCTGTTCGAGACGAGTGAGCGGGCGATCGAGGATCGGGGTATCCGGCCGCCGATCCTCCAAGTCGAAATACATCTGTGAATTAGAAGAATTATGCCACGGATGACAAGGATTTTCCCATGCCAGCCGCCCCCACAAACGCTCACCGATGCACGAGGAATACGGATGACGCGGTCGCGGTCAGGGCCGGGTGGCGACGTATAAGTAGACGATGCCCCCGGTGAGCGGGACGGCGCGCACACCCGCGAACCCGTGTGAAGAAATGATGACAGCGAAGTCGCGTGGCCGCGGAAACTGCGCGACCGAGGCCGGCAGATACGAATATGCGCCATCGTGGTGGGAGACGAGGCGTCCCAGCCGCGGCAAAACCTGTCGGAAATACCAGTGATACAGCTCGCGCACACCAGGGAGGGTCGGCTCACCTAACTCGAGAATGGCCAGGCGGCCGCCCGGCTTGATCACGCGCGCCAGCTCGACGAGCGCGGCCTCGGGCCTGACGACGTTGCGGATGCCGAAGCCGATCGTCGCGGCGTCGGCCCAGCCGTCGCGGATCGGAATGCGCGTCGCGTCGCCGCGTACGAGCGCGACGCGATCGGTCAGCGCCCTTCCACGGATCTTCTCTCTCCCGATCGCCAGCATCGCGCCGGCGAAATCCACGCCGACGACGGTGGCCCGCGGGCGCGCGTCTGCGGCCGCGATCGCAAAGTCTCCCGTGCCCGTACACAGATCGACGATCCGTGCGTCGGCGGGGAGATCGAGGTCGCGGATAGCGCGGGCCCGCCAGTGCCGGTCGCGGCCGGCGCTCAGGACGTGATTGAGGAGATCGTAGCGCCTGGCGATCGCGTCGAACATCGACGCGATGCGCTCGGGCGACTTGTCGACGGCTACCGGCAAACCGCGATCTTACTTCACGGGCCGAGCGTCTTCTGGAAGGATCAAGGTCACGGCGCAAGTGCCCTGAAAGGTGGTTTCATCGGAGCAGACATTCAACGGCACCGACGCGTGCGGCTGCGGCAGCAACAAGATACCCGGAGACATCACCGTCCATGAGGTCGGACACGCGCTCGGGTTCTGGCACGTCTCGGACAAGAGCAGCATGATGTATCCGCAACTGCAGGGTAACTGCCCGCGGGTCGGAACGCCTTCTGCGACGGAGCTCTATCACGCGAAGATCGCGTATTCACGTCCGCCCGGCAACACCGATCCCGATCGCGATCCGAGCAACGCCGGCACGCTGTCGACGCATGCGACGCGCATCCGCATCTCGTAGCGTCAGCCGTTCCACTCGGGATACAAACCGTGCCGGACGCCGAGCCCCGACAGGATTTTCCCCGCCACGAAATCGGCGAGGTCGTCGAGGGACTTCGGCATCTGGTAGAACGCCGGCATCGCCGGCAGGATCATCGCGCCGGCCTCGGCGCAGAGGACCATGTTCTTGAGCTGCGGCAGGCTCATCGGCGTCTCGCGCGGGACGACCACGAGCCGCCGCTTCTCCTTCAACATCACGTCGGCGGCGCGCTCGATGAGATTGCGCGACAGACCGTGCGCCACGCCGGCAAGCGTCTTCATCGAGCACGGTACGATGGCCATCCCCTCGCAATCGTGGCTGCCGCTGGCGATGGTGGCGCCCAGGTCCTTGTTGCTGAGGATGTCGAAGGTCCCCTTCGCCGCCGCCTCGCCGTACTTGCCCACCAGATACTCGCGCAGCCGGCTGACCGAGGCCTGTTCGCCCAGTTCGTCGAGCAGCAGCCGGCGCCCGTAGTCGGAGACGACCACTTCCAGGTGGCACTCCCGCTCGAGCAGCGCCGCCATCGTGCGCATGGCATACAACGCGCCGCTGGCTCCGGTGATCGCGAGGGCAAACCGGCGGGAGGCAAAGCCGGAGCCGGACCCCGCCGCGCTAGCGCACATAGACGGCCACGGCCGTGGCGACGAAATACAGGATGCCGACGTAGCCGTTCAGATCGAAGGCCCGCTTGACCTGCGACAAATCGTCGGCGCGGACGAGCGACTGCTCGTAAACGAGGAGGACGGCGACCAGGGCCACCCCCACCTGATACGACGGCCCGAGATCGGCGAGCACGCCGAGCACCGCGAGGCAGCCGACGGCCAGGACGTGCATCAGCCGGGAGAGCAGCAGCGAGCGCGGGACTCCGAACCTGACCGGAATCGATTTCAGACCGGCCGCGCGATCGAATTCGAGATCCTGACACGCATACAGGATGTCGAATCCTCCCACCCAACTACCGATGGCGGCGCCGAGCAGCCAGGGCTCGGCCGCGGCCAGACGTCCGCCCGCGGCCAGCCAGCCGCCAACCGGCGCGACCGCCATCGCGAGCGCCAGGAAGAACTGCGTGTAGTTGGTGACGCGCTTGGCCAGCGAATACCAGAAGACGATCGCGAGCGCGACCGGCGAGAGCGCGAGGCAGTTCCTGCCAAGCATCGCCGAGGCCGCGATGAAGGCGAGCGACGACACGCCAACGAACACCGACGCTTCGGCACGGCTCATCGCGCCGCGCGGGATCTCGCGGGCCGCGGTTCGCGGGTTCTTCGCGTCGTAGTCGGCGTCGGCGAGCCGGTTGAACCCCATCGCGGCGCTGCGCGCCGAGACCATGGCGACCACGATCCACAGGACGCGCCACAGCACGTCGCGCTCCGGCAGCGGCCCGCGGTGCAGCGCCAGGAGCGCGCCCGTCAACGCGAACGGCAGCGCGAACACGCTGTGGCTGAAGCGGACGAATGACAGATAGGTAGCGACTCGGCTCACAGGTACAGTTTCCGGCTGGCAGCTACCGGCTTCCAGCGTCCGGCAGCCCCAAACAGCCAACTTCCGACACTCAACCCTACTCGCCTCAGCGGTCGAGCCACTGGACGTCGCGCGGCTCGACGCCGCCGAGCAAGTATTCTTCCACGTCCGCGCAGTCTGGCGGTAGTCGAACGGCGAGAAGCTGAGCGCGTTTGCCGGGCTCGATCGAGCCAAGCTCAGAAGCGAATCCCAGCGCCTGCGCGCCAGCAAGCGTCCCGCTCTCGAGAATGCGCGAGGCGGGAACGCCGGGAGCCAGACGGCGGACTTCGGCCATTTCGCCGAACACGTTCAGGTCCTCCACGCTGGCAAGGCTGTCGGTGCCGATGGCGACTCGCACGCCAGATGCATAGAACCCGGCCACCGGCGGAACGCCGGCTCCCGTCCAGCGATTGCTGCGCGGGCAGGTCACGACGGTGGCGCCGGCCGAGGCCAAACGCGCCAGTTCGGCCTCGGTGAAGTGGACGCCGTGCACGGCGAGCAGCCGCTCGTTGACCAGCCCGAGATCGTCGAGGTACGGCACCGGCCCGCAGCCGGGGGGCGCCCACGCCGGCTCCCATACGCCGAGCGCTTCGAGCAGCATCCGCCAATCGCCGCTGCCGTCGCGCAGGAACTCGAGTTCCTGCGCCGACTCGCCGAGGTGCACGCTCAGCGGCCGCTCCCCGTTGGCGCGACCGATCGCGCGCATCAGCGCCGGCGCCACCGAGTACGGCGCGTGCGGCACGATCGACGGCCGCAGCCATTGCACCGGCGTGAGCGCGGCCATCTGATCCTCTACCCCGCGCACCATCGCGTCGGGATCAACCGGTTTGAATCCGAGCAGCTCGCGGAAGAGCACCGCCGAGAGCTCGCTGTCGAGCAGCGGCTCGTAGGTGGCGAAGGTATTGGTGACGTCGCCGAGCAGGCTGGTTCCCGAGCGGCGCGCCTCGGCAATCGCGTCCACGATCGGCTCGGCCGGTTCGTGCGACACCGTCCGGCGGAGCGCCATCAGCGCGGCCGCCCACGCCGGCATCGACGCGTTGGGCGGGATCAGCCCGCGCATCCACGACAGCTCGAGATGGGTGTGGGCGTTGACGAGCCCCGGCAGGATCGCGACTTGACCGAGGTCTTCGACGGCGCCGCCGTCGTACGCGCCGGCCGAGACGACCAGATCGCGATCAATGGCCACGACGCCCCCGGCGATCGGCGCCGCGGTGATGGGGAGGATCCAGGCTGCGCGATACCGTGTCATTCCGTCGAGGGCGGACGGCCGCGGCGGAACACGGCCGTCATCCGCGGTTCTCGGTCTCCGCAGCGCGCTGGCGCTTCTCGGCGGCGCTGCGCGCCGCATACTGGCGCAACTCGTCGGGACGCGACGTGTCCCCGTCGGCCCTGGCCGTCGCCAGCTCGAGCTGCCGCGGCACCGACTGCTCGCGAAAATACGGGCCGCCGAGGATCTCGTAGTGCATGTTCCGGCGCCTGGCGGCGAAGCCGGCGTTCTCGATGTTGCGGACGATCTCCACTTCGTCCATGCAGTAGGCGGCGCCGGCGGCGCGGACGACGTTCTCTTCGATCATCACGCTGCCCATGTCGTTGGCGCCGTAGGCCAGACTGAGCTGACCGACCTTGCCCCCCTGTGTCACCCACGACGCCTGCAGGCTCGGGAAGTTGTCGAGGACCAGCCGGGCCAGCGCCAGCATGCGCAGATACTCGACGCCGCTCGCCTCCTTGCCACCCAACTCCGTGTGCTCGGGCTGATAACTCCAGGCGATGAACGCGGTGAAGCCGCCGGTCTCGTCCTGGACCTCGCGCAGCCGCACCAGGTGCTCGATGCGCTCCTCCACCGTCTCGACGTGCCCATACATCATCGTCGCGGTGGTACGCAGACCTTTCCGGTGGGCCTCGCGCATCACGCTGAGCCATTCATCAGCGGTGGCCTTGCCGTAGCAGTTGAGCAGCTTGCGCACGCGGTCGACGAGAATCTCGGCGCCCCCGCCAGGGACGCTGTCGAGGCCGGCGGCGATCAGGCGATCGAGCACCTCCGGCACGGTCAGCTTCGTCATCCGCGTCAGGTGGATCACTTCGGGCGGCGACAGCGCGTGCAGCTTGAAGGACGGATAGCGCTGCTTGACGGCGCGGAAGAGGTCCTCGTACCACTCGAACGGCAGGTCCGGATTGTGTCCACCCTGCAGCAGCAACTGCACGCCGCCAAGGGCGATGGTCTCGTCGATCTTGCGAAACACTTCCTCGAACCCGAGGACGTATCCCTCGCTCGAGCCCACTGGCCGGTAGAACGCGCAGAAGTTGCAGCGCGCGATGCAGACGTTCGTATAGTTGACGTTGCGGTCGATGATGTAGGTGACGATGCGCCCGGGATGCTTGCGGGCGCGGACCGTCTCGGCGAGCTCGCCCAGCAGGGGCAGCGGCGCGTGATGATAGAGCTCGAGCGCGTCGGCGGCGCTCAGCCGTCCTCCGGCAGTGACCGTGTCAGCGAGTGCCTTGATCGTCGGCATCGTAGAAGCGCAGCGTTCCGTCGAACGAGACGAGCCCGAGCTCGGCGGCGTAGTGAAAGAAGGTCCGCAGCCCGTCCAGCTCGTCGTCTCCGAGGACGTAGCGAATATTATCGCGCAGATAGCGCCTGGCGACCGCCTGGCGCGCGGTGTCATCGGGATAGTAGGCGGCGGCGACGGCATCGGACTGCGCGACGCCCGCGTCGCGGGCGCGCCGCAGCGCCGCGACGTCGTCGCGCTCGAGGGCGCCGGGCCAACCCGTCCAGCAGGCATAGACGAACGGCAATCCCGTCTCCGCCGTCCATGCCTCGCCCAAGTCGATCTTGCTGACGCCGGCGGCCTCGTGGTCGAGCAGCAGCGATGTGTCGCCGATGATGAGGGCGCCATCGGCAGCCGCCAGCATCGCGTCGAGGTCGGGCGCCATCGGCGCCGGCTCGGGGGCGACGCCGAAACGCCGCTTCAGCAGCACCGTGGCGAGGGCGACCGACGTCCGCGAGCTGGTGTCCATCGCGATCGTGCGAAGGTCGCGCGGTTCGCGCCGCGTATAGATCGCCACCGAGGCGACCGGGCCACGCGAGGTCACCGCCGGCCCTGGCACGAGCGCGTACGGGACCGGCCCGCGGAGGTATTCGATCGACGGAATCAGCCCGAGGTCGGTCTCGTGCGCATGCAGCAGCCGCGCGCACTCGGACGGAATGTCGTAACGAATCGCAAAACGCCCGCTGTGCTCCAGACCGTAGACCAGCGGCCGCGCGTTCAGATACGTGACGGCCCCTAGGCGGATTCCCACAGTCCGTTTCTTTCGATCGGCTCGAATCCGGCCGCTGTGATGTTGCCGCGAATTTCCTCGAGAGGGCTGCGGCGGCGCCCCAGCTCGCCCTCGAGCGGCGACACCCCATCCACGTCGTCGGCGCCCATCGTCAGGGCGACCTGCGCGAGCTTCGGGCCGTAGCGCTGCCAGTCGACCTGGATCGAGTCGATGTTGTGCGCCTGCAGGCGTGCCGAGGCCACTGTCCTGACGTCGTCGTAGCCGGTCGACGGCTGCGCAATCGAACTGACGCGCGGCAGGGGCGCGAAGGCACGCACGCCGCCGGTCGCCCGCTGAATCTCGACCGCGAGCGCGATCAGGCGGTCGCGTGCGGCGGCGCCGGACTCGCGAACCGTCAGGCGCGGCATGCGCAATCCGGTCTTCACGACGACCTCTGCGGCCGGCAACGTCACCCCTTCCGGGAGGACATCGATGGTCAGCTCGGCCAGCGCCTGCAGGCCCGCGTCGACGAGGCGTTTCGAGAGCTCGCCCAGGCCGACTACGGTGTGATTGCCGAGCTCGAACAGATCGACGAGCGAAAACGCGGTGATCGGGACAGACCCGGCCGCCGCACGAGCGGCGTTGACCACCGCGACCGCTTCGTCTGGGGAGGCCGGCTTCCCGATCACGCGAAACTCGCCGGCCGTCACACCGGCCGCCATCGCCGCCGGCATCGCGTCCACGTGCGCCTCGAACACACGCACGAACGTCGTCTTGAGCCCGTGACGCCGGCGGCGCTCCTCGTCGCCCTGCGCCGCAAACGCGATCAGATTCGGCTCCTGGGCCACAACACTCACGCTTTCCATCCCTGGCGAATTCTCTCCCAGATCTGATCGGCGCGCGCCGCGGCCGCGTCGGTCGTGCGGATCCGCTTCGGCCACGGCCGCGTGAACCCCTCCGACGCCCACTTCCGCGTCGCGTCGATGCCCATCTTGCTGCCGTACGCGGGCAGGTCGCTGGCGTCTTCGAGATCATCCACCGGCCCGCGCATGAACTGGACGTCGCGCTCCGGGTCGATGTGGGTGCCGACGATCCACGCCACTTCCGAGAGATTCTGCACGTCGACGTCCCTGTCGACGACGATCACGATCTTCGAGAACATGAGCTGCCCGAGCCCCCAGACGGCGTTCATGATCTTGCGCGCGTGCCCAGGGTAGCGCTTGTCGATCGAGATGATGACGCAGTTGTGGAAGATGCCCTCGGCGGGGAACGTCATGTCGACGATCTCGGGGACCGTCTTTCTGATGAGCGGCAGGAAAATCCGCTCGCTCGCCTTGCCGAGATAGAAGTCCTCCATCGGCGGAATGCCGACAACCGTCGTCAGGTAGATCGGGTTCTTGCGGTGCGTGACACAGGTGATGTGGAAGACCGGATAGTCATCGGGATGCGAATAGAAGCCGGTGTGGTCGCCGAATGGCCCCTCGCGCCGGCGCTCGCCTGGCTCGACGTAGCCTTCCAGCACGATCTGCGCGCTCGCGGGGACCTCGAGATCGTTGGTGACGCACTTCACCAGCTCGACCCGCTCGCGGCGCAGGAACCCGGCGAGCAGCAGTTCGTCGAGACCTTCCGGCATCGGCGCGGTCGCGGCGAACGGCAGCGCGGGATCGGCCCCGAGCGCGACCGAGACGGGCAGGCGCTGGCCCAGGCGCTCGGCGACGCGATAATGCTGAGCGCCGCCCTTGTGCCGCTGCCAGTGCATGCCGGTCGTTCGCTCGTCGTAGACCTGCATGCGATAGGTGCCGACGTTGCGCATCCCGCTCTCCGGATCGCGCGTGAACACCATCGGCAGCGTGATGTAGGGACCGCCGTCTTCCGGCCAGGTCTTGAGGATCGGGATGCCTTCGAGCGTGCCCTTCTGCTTGACGACCTCCTGGCACGGCCCGCTGCTGACCGTCTTGGGCAGCAGGTCGGTCAGCCGCCCCAGCATCGGCAGCATCTTGAGCTTGTCGAGCATGCCGGTGGGCAGCTTCGGATTGGTCAGATCCTCGATCTCTTTCGCGAGATCGTCGAGTGACGCCACGCCGAGCGCCATGCACATGCGCGCCATCGATCCGAAGAGATTGATGGCGACAGGCATGTCGAAGCCGGTAGGCTGCTCGAACAGCAGCGCCGGGCCGCCGCCAGGCGACTTCGACACGCGATCGGTGACCGCCGCGATCTCGAGATCCGGACTCACCGGCTCGCTGACGCGCGCAAGCTCGCGCCGCTTGTCGAGCGCGTCGATGAAAGTGTTGAGGTCTTTGAACATAAGCAAAGCCGGGGCTGAAGACCCGGCCTACATCCACATCGGCCCCCGTAGGGCAGCCCTTCAGGGCTGCTTCACACCGTCTCCATCTTGTCAGCAATCGCCTGCGCCAGCGTGAGCGCGCGCAAGCCGTCCTCGCCACTGACGAGCGGGCGGCGCCGGCCGCGCACCGCGCCGACGAAATCCGCCAGTTCGCGCTTCAGCGGCTCCTCGCGAACCACCGGCAGCTTGCCGCCCTGGATTTCGGGGCGCTCGCCCGGCCGTCGCAGCAGCCGATAGCCTTCCACTTCCTGCTCGGCATAGTCGATCGACACGTAGGCGTCGGGCTGGAAGAACCGGATCTTGCGCACGCGCTCCTTGCTGATACGGCTCGCGGTGACGTTGGCGATACAGCCCGTCGCGAAGCGCAGGCGGGCATTCGCGATGTCGTACTTGTCGGTCAGGACCGGCACGCCCACGGCCTCGATCGAGACGGGCGCGGCCTTGACCAGCGCCAGGATGATGTCCAGGTCGTGGATCATCAGATCGAACACGACGTCGATGTCGAGGCTGCGATCGGGAAATGCGCCGAGCCGGTGCACTTCGATGAACCGGGGGGTCGTCACGAACGGCATGACCGCCGCGACCGCCGGGTTGTAGCGCTCGGTATGTCCGACGGCGAGCGTCGCGCCCGACGCCGCGGCCGCCGCGATCAGCGCGTCCGCTTCGCCGAGCGTGCGGGTCATCGGCTTCTCGACCAGCACGGAGATCCCGCGCTGCAGGAAATCAAGGGCGATCGCATGGTGGGCTTCGGTCGGCGCCGCGATGGTCACCGCGTCCACCCGATCGTACAGCTCGCGGTAGTCGCTCAAGGCCAGCGCACCCGTCGCGGCTGCCGCGGCGGCGGCCCGCTCGCCGACCGTGTCGACCGCCGCGACGAGCTGCGCCCCCTCGATTTCCGGGACGAGCCGGGCGTGATGTCTGCCCAGATGGCCCACGCCGACCACCGCTACCCTCAGTTCGTTCATGGGCGTCCTGGAGGCGCCGTCGCGATGGCCGCCTCGTTTCGCCCGCCCGCAGGCGCGCGGCCGACGACCGCTATGCCGGCAGCGTCGGCGGCCTCGATGAACCGGTCGCCGTCCACCACCAGCGTCTGGCCGCTGTCGATCGTGATGGCGGTTGCGCCGGCGGCGCGCATCGACGCGATCGTCGCGACGCCGACCACCGGCACGTCAAAGCGCATGTCCTGCTTCGGCTTGGCGACCTTGACGACCCGGGTGCCAGGGCCGGCAATCTCTCCGGCCCGACGCACCACGGCGTCGGTCCCCTCCATGGCCTCGACCGCGACCACCGCCTTGTCCTTGACCACGATCGTCTGGCCGATGTCGAGCGCCGCAATCGTATCGGCCATCCGGTAGCCAAACGCGAAATCCTCCAGCTCGGCGGCCGATGGGGGACGCCGGGTCAGCACGCCCGGCCGCGCCAGCAACGGGTCGAGAAAGGCGGTTGAGTCGAGCAGTTCGATCCCTTCGCCTCGCAGGACGTCGGCGACCGCCGAGATGAGCGCATCGGTGTTCCTCGCCTTGAGCCTGGTGAGCACCGACAGCAGCGTCAGGTCGGGCACGACCGAGAAGATCTTCGCGTGCTTCACCTGCCCGGCCATGATCGCCTGGCGGACACCGGCCTGCTTGAGTATCTTGATACACTTACCCAAGTGCCCGAGGGAGACCCAATGGAGGTCCGCACCGGCCTCGCGCGCCGCCCCCTCGAGCTCCGGGAACGCCTCCTCCTTCACGGCGACGACGGTGACGTCGTGACCGAGGCTGCTGGCGCCCTGGAGCGCAAGGAAGGGAAACCGGCCGTTGCCGGCAATCAGACCGATGCGGGCCACTGGAAGTCTAAAAGTCTATCATTCTGGTAGGAGAGGCAATGTTTCGTAGAATCGCGCGCGGGTTCGCGCTGGCCGCACTGGCAGCGCTGATCACCGCCTGCGGCAGCACGACCACCACCGTCGTCCCGACGCCGGTCATCGTCTCGGAAACCTTCATCGGCACGCTCATTCCGGCGAGCGCGGGCACGTTCACGTTCAACACGCTGACCGGCGGCGCCGTGATCGCCAGCGTGACGGCGATCGGCCCCGACAACACGAAAACGGTCGGCTTCAGTCTCGGCAGCTTCAACGGCGCCGTCTGCACCATCATCCTCGACAACGGCGCCGCGGCGCAGGGCTTCGCGTTCAACGCCTCCACCTCGTCAATCGGCACCTACTGCGTGCGCATCTACGACAACGGCAGCACCACCGCCGACAACGTGCCGTACACCTTCACGATCACGGTCAGCCACCCCCAATAAAAGGACCCGAAGGAGGGCGAAGGAGCGAAGGGGCGGCGAAGGAACCGAAGGGGTGGTGGGCTCTTGCGGGACGAGGGTTTCTCTTTGAAGGCGACCGAACTGGCGGCGGCGGTCTGACCTGACGGGCGTGGTGCTGAGGGAGGATGCGCCTATCCGACAAGCCCGAGCGCTTCTGATCGCGCGCCGCTCTCTGCTGAACCCGGCAGACGACCAATTTCCCCAGCCTTCGTGTCCTTCCCTTTCAGTCCTCGACGACTTCTTCCACCCGGCGGCTCGGGCGGCGGAGGCCGACGCCGCGCTTGGAGGTGCGGATGAACTCCACCAGGTAGCGAATCTCCGGCGTCTGCAGCGAGGGGTCCTTCTCGATCTGCGCGATCGCGCGGCTGGTGTTCGAGTGCAGCAGGTGCCGATAGGCGCGCCGCAAGCGCGTGATCGAGTCCGGCGAGAACCCGCGGCGGATGAGGCCGATCGAGTTGATGCCGTAGACGCGGGCGCGGTTGCCGACCGACTTGACGTAGGGCAACGCGTCCTTGGTCACCACCGAGTAGCCGCCGACGAACGCGTACTTGCCGACGCGGCAGAACTGGTGCACGCCCGAGTAGGCGCCGACGTTGGCGAAGTCTTCGACCAGCACGTGACCGGCGAGCGTCGCGGCGTTGCCGAAGATGGTCTCGCTCGCGACGTGGCAGTCGTGCGCGATGTGGGCGTAGGCCATCAGCAGATTGTGGTTGCCGATGGTGGTGACGCCGCCGCCGCCCTTGGTGCCGCGGTGCACGGTGACGAATTCGCGGATGACGTTGCGATCGCCAATCACCACGCGCGTCATCTCTCCGCCGAACTTGAGGTCCTGCGGCACCAGCCCGATCGACGCCATCGGGAAGATCTCGTTGCCGTCGCCGATCGTGGTCAGGCCGTCGATGACGCACGAGGCGCCAATGCGGCAGTCGCAGCCGATCGTTACGTGCTGGCCAATGGTCGCGTACGGCCCGATCACGGTCCCGGCGCCAATCCTGGCGCCAGGATGGACGATCGCGGTGGGATGGATCCCGGCGGGATCCGTCGTCTCGGTCGCCGCCGCGAACTCGACGCCCATGACCAGCTCGGCCTCGGCCGCGACGCTGCCGTCGATCGTCGCAACCGCGTTCAGCCGCGCGATCGGGCCGCGGCAGGGGCCGGTCGTCACTTCCACCATCAGGCGATCGCCGGGGACCACGCGCGAGCGGAACTTGGCGTTGTCGACGCCGCGCAGCCAGGCGCGCGCGACCGGCCGCGCTCCCCCCACCAGCAGAATTGACGCCACCTGCGCCATGGTTTCGATCATCAGGACGCCGGGCATCATCGGTTCGCCCGGGAAGTGCCCCTGAAAGAAATCTTCGTTGACGCTGACGTTCTTGACCGCAGTCATCCGTCTCCCCGGCTCGTGTTCGAGCACGAGGTCAACCAGCGGAGACGGATAGCGGTAACAGAGACGGTCGAGGGCAGAGACGATGTCCATGTGGAAATTTGGAAATGTGGGGAACCGGAAACCACATTTCAGATTTCCAGATCCAAATCGCTAGTCTTTCTTGACGTCGAGCCGCTTGATCACTTCGTCGGAGAGGTTGAGTCCTGGATAGACGTAGGCGAAGCCGGATTCCGCCGTGAAGATCATGTAGAGCCCCTTCTCCTTGGCGAGCTCCTCGATGATCGGGATCAGCTTCTTCTGAAACTCTCCCTGAAGCTCGTTCTGCATGTCGTTGACTTCGGCCTGGGCGCTGCTGTTGGCGTACTGGATGTCGCGCTGCAGCTTCTCGATGTCCTTGTCGAGCTGAGCCCGCGCCGCCTCGTTCATCACGCCGGCGCTGGTGTCGCGCTTGCTCGTCAGTGCCTGCAGCTGCTTGTTCTTGTCGCCGATCTCCTGCTGCTTCCGCTCGGTGAGCGCCTGCAGCTTCTTGGTCGCGTCCTTACCGGCCGCGGAGTTCGAGGCGATGGCCTGGACGTCGACGAACGCGTACTTCGCGTCCTGCGGGAACGGCATCGGCGGCTGCGGCTTGGGAGCCACCGCGGGTGGCGCCCCCAGCCCCGCGGGCGCGGCGGGGGTCGCCGGCGGCGGCGTCTGGGGCTTCGGCGCCCCGGCGGGAGCGGTCTGCGCGAACGAGGGCACGGCCAGCGCCACGGTCAGCACGGCCGCAAGAAAGGACATCTGCAACACTCTCATCTGAATGATTCCTTTGATAAAACCCGAGGATCTTACACGCTACTTCTTGGCATCGAGCCGCTTGACCACTTCGTCGGTGATGTTGAGCCCAGGATGGACGTACGCGAGGCCGGACTCGGTGGTCAGCACCAGGTAGAGCCCTCGCTCCTTCGCCACATCCTCGATGATCGGCACGAGCTTCTTCTGGAAATCTCCCATCAGGTCGTTCTGCAGCTCCTGCACTTCCGCCTGGGCGTTGCTGTTCGAGAACTGGATGTCGCGCTGCAGCTTCTCGACGTCCTTGTCGATCTGAGCCCGCGCCGCCTCGTTCATGACGCCGACGCTGGTGTCGCGCTTGGTGGTCAGCGCCTGCAGCTGCTTGTTCTTGTCGGTGATCTCGGTCTGCTTCTTTTCGGTCAGCGCCTGCAGCCGCTTCGAGGCGTCCTTGCCCGCCTGCGACGCGGAGGCCACCGCCTGGACGTCGACGAACGCGTATTTGGAGTCGGGCGGAAACGGCACGGCCGGCTGCGGCTTGGGAGCCGGGGGGGCCGCCTGGCCGGCGGGCGTGCCCTGCGGGGCCGGCGCCCCGGCCACCGGCGGGGCCGGCGCACCGGCCACCGGCGGGGCCTGCGGCTTGGACGCACCGGCCGGGGGCGCCTGGGCCAACACCGGCACGCACAGCGATGCCACGAGCGCGCCCTCGACGAGGGCCAGCTTCACCACTCTCATTATCGTCATTCCCCTTGTGCGACCCGTTGCCCGTGACCTGTTGGCAGTTACCGCGCTCCACCGGCCAGCCGTGCCGGCCGGGCGCCCCGGCAACCCCAACGCTCCCCCTAGAACGTCGTGCCTACCGCGAACCGGAACTTGAAGAACTTCTCGGGCTGGAGGTTGTTGTCCAGCACGTTGCCCCGCTGCGGGTTCATCGCAAAGATCAGCCGGAACGGCACGTTCAGCACCGGCATGAAGAACCGGATCTCGGCGCCCGTCGAGGTCTTGAACGCACTCGTCGTGGCGATGGTGTCGATGCGCGTGCCGTAATTCGTCGTGAACCCGGTGACAGTGTACAACGAGGTCAACGAATCTGCCGCGCCCACCCGGTTCAGGTAAACGAGCTGCTTGACCGGCTCGGTCAGCGAGAAGTGCTCCCCCTCATCGCGCACCTGGCCGATGTCGTAGAAGAGCACCAGCCGCACCGGACCGGCGATGTTGATCAAGTACTCAGCGTTGCCGAGGATGCTCTTGTTACCGCCGATCACCAGCCCGCTCGCGGGATCGCGCGGCCCGACGCTGCGAAGGTCGAAGCCGCGGATGCTGTACTCGCCGCCCAGGTACACCTTCTCGAAAATCGGCAGCACCGACTGCGCGCAGACGCCGCCGACGCACTGCGAACCATACGGGCTGAGGTACTGCCAGGCGGCTCGAATCCCGAGCGACGTGCGGTTGGTCTGTTTGAAGTAGCCGATCGCCTCGACGTTCGCGTCGTAGAACTTGGTGTTGCCGCCGAGCCCGGCGAGGTCGAACGACGCCGTGAACTTGCGCCCGGTCGTCGGGAAGATCGGGTTGTCGACGCTGTTGTGCTGGAAGCTCGGGCCGATCTTGCTGATCTTGCGCTCGCCATTCTGGCTGGTGAGCAGCGAATCGATGAGGAAGGGGTTGTTGGCCAGCGTCGCGGCGTTCCTGTAGAGCGGGTTGAGGTCCTTGACCTGGACGCCCTCGTAGCTGTACGTCACGAACATCCGCGAGAACGGACCGACCGGGAAGCCCCAGACCGTGTTCACCCCCTTCGACGCCTGCGTGTACTGGCCGACGTACTGGATCTCCTGATCGAACACGTTGACGCCGGCGGTGATCGGGCGGTCGAACAGGAACGGTTCGGTGAAGCCGACCTGGTAGTTCTTGGCCCGGTTGCCCTGCTGCGCCGAGACGCTGAAGGTTTCGCCGCGCCCCATGAAGTTGGAGGTCTGGAACGCCAGCTGCCCGAAGAATCCCTCGTACTGGGAGACGCCGGCGCCGAACGTAATCTGGTTGCGGTTCTGCTCCTCGAACTTCAGGCGGACGTCGACCTTGGGCGGCTCGTTTTCCTGGGTCTGCGCCTTTTGCACGTCGATCGCTTCGCCCTCGAGCGGCTTGAAGTAACCGAGCTGGTTGAGACGCCGGACGCTGTACTTGAGCGCCTCGGTGTTGAAGACGCCTCCCTCATAGAGCCGCATCTCGCGTCGAATCACGTTGTCGCGCGTCGTCGTGTTGCCCGCGAAGGTGATCCGATTGACGAAATACTGCTTGCCTTCCTCGAGCCGCATCGTCACGTTGACGACCGGCGAGGCGTTTTTCGTGACGGGCGGCGCGATCGCGGCGGGCTGGCTAGCCGCTGCGGCGACCGGCGGCGGCGGGCCTGAGGATCCGGTAGCGCCGGGCGCGTTCGGATCCTTGGCGTCGTTGGGAAAGGCGTACTCCGGGGCGCCGGTGAACTCGAAGTACCCGACGGTGCCGTAAGCCTCGCGGACCTTCTCGAATCCCTTGCGGATCAGCTTTTCGTTGAACCAGTCGCCCGGCGCCATCTTGAAGAACGGCGTCAGCGCCTCGGTCTTGACGACGGTGTTGCCGGAGAAGCTGATGTCGCCGACCCGGTAGCGCTGTCCCTCGGTGACCGGGATCTGCAGCTGGACCCAGCGCGTCTTGCCGTCGGCGTCGTCCTCGAGGATGCGCAGCTGCGGCTGGCCGATCTGCGCCTTGACGTAGCCTTCCTCGCGATAGTACTGCTGCACCTTGTCGGCGTCGTCTTCGAATTTGCTTTCCTTGTAGGTGCCGCCGCGGCCGAAAATCGGGATCCACGGATTGGGTCCCTTGTTGTCCTTCATCTTGTGCGCGAGGGTCTTGTCCTTGAGCGCGTCGTTGCCCAGGAAATCGACCGAGCGGATGCGGACCTTCGGGCCTTCGCTGATGTGGAACGTGAGATTGACGGTCTTCGTCGCGGTGCTGACCGGCTTGACCTCCGGCTTGACCTCGGCGTACTCGTAGCCCTGATCGGCGTAGAGGTCGCGGACGGTTCCGGCGACCTGTTTGACGAGCCCAGGATCCACGAACGAGTCGAGCGCGATGCGGATGCCCTTCTTCTTCAGCTCATCGTCGATCTTCGACATCTCGATTTTCTTCGAGCCGACGTAGTCGACGATCTTCACGCGCTGCCGCTCCTCCATGTTGTAGAGGATGATCTTGCCGACGACGCCGTTGCTGAAGACGTAGTCGTAGGTCTCGGCGGAGAGGTCGTCGAGGAAGTTGGTCGCCCAGAGGCGCTTGAAGTCGGCGAGGATCGTCTGCTCCGTCTTGTCTGTATAGGTGACCCACTTGTCGGCGCTCGGGTCGCTCACCTGGTGCGCCATCTCCATGTAATAGAGATAGGTCTGCGGATCGACGACCGAGTAGCCGCCCTGCTTTTCGAAACAGGCGGCCACGTAGTAGATGACCGGGGGGGAACTGCCCGGAGGCAACTTGGCCGGCGGACCGACCTGGTACATGCCGCCGCAGAGCGGCAACGTGCCCTCGGTGGGCTTCGGCCCGGCCGCGGCCGGCGCGACCGGCCGTGGTGTGCCGGGGGCCTGAGCGGCCGGCGCCTGAGCGGCCGGCACCGGGGCGGTCGGCGCCGGCGCGGTCGGCGCAGCCGGTGTGGTTTGCGCCTGCGCGGAGACGGCAGCCGCCAGAAGCGACGCCGCCAGAAAACAACGGAATTTCAACATGCAGCGAGGGAGCTCGCCTCGATGTGGCGGCATGCCGCACCGAGGCCAAGCGGGTATTTTACAGGACTTTAGACGCAGCAGACCACTTCGCGGCCTGCCCTGCGATTTCCAACGCTGCAACGCGCCACTCCCGTCCACCCGTGAACATATGCGCCGTGCCAGACACCGACGCTGGCGACAGCCACTGCCTCGAGGGCCTGTTCGCCGAGGCTCTCGTGATCTCTTGAATCTACAGGAATCGGACTGACGGCGGGCGCGGAGCGTTCCGGCGTGACGGCGTTGACGACGACCGGCCTCAGGCCAGCCGCCGTCCTTCCTGCGGCTGGCCGGCCGGCCGGTAGGCCAACGACCCGCCATCCAGATAGACCTCGATGTTGCCCCCCTTGAGGTGCCCGCGGATCAGCTCCTCCGAGAGCGGATCTTCGATATAGCGCTGGATCGCCCGGCGCAAGGGACGAGCGCCGTACGAGCGGTCCTTGCAGGTCTGCTCGATGACCCAGTCGACGACCTCGCTCGCCAGCTCGAGGGTGATCTTCCTGTCCACGAGGTTGTCGTTGAGCTGCTTGACCAGCAGCCGGGTAATCGTCCGCAGGTCGTCGTCTGACAACGCCTCGAACACGATGATCTCGTCGATGCGGTTGATGAACTCGGGGTTGAAGGTCTTGCGCACTTCGCCGAGCACCATGTCGTTGACGCTGCGGGTGATCGCCGCCGTGTCGGCCGTCTGGAACCCGAGGCCCGCCTTCTTCTGGATGAAGCGGGCGCCGATGTTCGAGGTCATGATGATGATGGTGTTCTTGAAATTCACCCGGTTGCCGAGACCGTCGGTGAGGTGGCCGTCCTCGAACACCTGCAGCAGGATGTTGAACAGATCCGGGTGCGCCTTTTCGATCTCGTCGAGCAGCACGACCGAATACGGATTGCGCTTCACCTTCTCGGTGAGCTGACCGCCCTCTTCGTGTCCGACGTAGCCGGGCGGCGAGCCGATCAGCTTGCTGACCGAATGCTTCTCCATGTATTCCGACATGTCGAAGCGAATCAGCGCGTGGTCGCTGCCGAACAGGAAGTTGGCGAGCGCGCGCGCCAGCTCGGTCTTGCCGACGCCGGTCGGACCGAGAAACACGAAACTGCCGACGGGACGGTTGGGGTTCTTCAGCCCGGCCCGCGAGCGGCGGATCGCCCGGGCGAGCGCCGAGATCGCCTTATCCTGCGAGATGACGCGGTTGTGCAGCGCCTCCTCCATGTGCAGGAGCTTGTCCCCTTCGTCCTGATTGATCGACGTGAGCGGCACGCCGGTCCACTTCGAGACGACCTCGTCGATGTCGGCCTTGCCGACCGTCACCTTGCGGGTGTTGGTCTTGACGTCGAACTTCTCGCGCACGTACTGCAGCGTCTCGCGCGCCTGCACTTCCTGGTCGCGGAAGTACTGCGCCTTCTCGAAATTCTTCTCCGAGACCGCCGACTCCATCCCCTCGACGGCCATCCGGATGCTGCGGTTGATCTCGCCGAACTCCTCGGAGGAGTAGCCCGATTCGCGCAGCTTGGCGCGCGCACCGGCCTCGTCGACGAGGTCGATCGCCTTGTCGGGCAGGAAACGGTCGGTGATGTAGCGGCTGCTCTGATAGACCGCGGCTTCGATCGCCTCGCCCGTGTATTCGACGTGATGGAACTGCTCGTAGCGGTCCTTCACGCCCATCAATACTTCGATGGTTTCCTTCTCCGACGGCGGATCGACCTTGACCGCCTGGAAGCGCCGCTCGAGCGAGCGGTCCTTCTCGATGTATTTGCGGTACTCGGCGGGCGTCGTCGCGCCGATGCAGCGGATCTCGCCGCGGCTGAGCGCCGGCTTGAGGATGTTGGCGGCGTCGAGCGAGCCTTCCGCCGAACCGGCGCCGACCAGCGTGTGCAGCTCGTCGATGAACACGATGATGTTCGGGTTCTCGGTCAGCTCCTTCATGATCGCCTTGAGGCGCTCTTCGAACTGGCCGCGATACTTCGTGCCGGCGACGATCAGCGAGATGTCGAGCGCCAGGATGCGCTTGTCGGCGAGGAAATGCGGCACGTCGCCGTAGACGATCTTCTGCGCCAGCCCTTCGACGATCGCCGTCTTGCCGACTCCCGGCTCGCCAATCAGCACGGCGTTGTTCTTGGTCCGCCGGCACAGCACCTGCTGGACCCGCTCGAGCTCGGCATGCCGGCCGACCAGCGGATCGAGCTGGTTCTTCATCGCCGCGTCGGTCAGGTCGCGGCTGAACTCGGCCAGCAGCGGCGTTTCCTTGACGCGCGTCAGCGTCGTCTTTTCGTTGAGCAGCGCGACGATGTCCTCGCGGACGGTGTTGAGGCGCATCCCCTTCTCCATGAGGATGGTGGCCGCCACCGAGCGCTCTTCGCGCAGGATGCCGAGCAGCAGGTGCTCGGTCCCGATGTAGTTGTGCAGCAGCCGGTCGGCCTCTTCGGCCGCGAACTGCAGGACGCGCTTGGTCTCGGCGCTGAAGGGAATCTCGACCGACGTCGACACCTTCTCGCGAAAGACCGTGCGTCCCTCGATTTCCTTGCGGATCGACTCCAGGGACAGGTGGGACCGGGCAAAGATCCGGCTGGTCAGTCCCTTCCCTTCTCGAATCAGGCCGAGCAGGAGATGCTCGGTCTCGATCGAGATGCTGCCGAGCTGCGAGGCTTCATACCGCGCGAAAAAGAGCACGCGCCGCGCCCGTTCCGTGTAGCGTTCGAACATCCAGGAATCCTTGAGAGGCCGCGACGATTATACGGCAAAAAGTGCGCCGGGACAACGACTTAGGCGTTCCCTGCTGATTTGGACGCCCGCTGGGGGTGGCAGGGTGCAGGACCGACGGCCACGGAGGGCCGGCCAGGCGCCGGCGGATGGCCCGATGAAGGCGGGACAGACCGTACGGAAAAAGGGCGCGCCCGCAAGCCGGGACGCGCCCTTCGGTGCCTCACCCGTCGTGATGCCCGGGTGTTGCGGTAACCGAGGCCTATTTCTTGGCGGCCGTCTTGGCCGAAGTCACGCGGACGCTCGTCGCCGTCTTCGCGCTGCCGCTGTCGGAGTACTTGACCGCCACCATGTCGCCGACGTGCACGAAGTCGGTGATGGGGGTCGGCTTGTTGTCGGCCTTGGCGGCCGCCGTCTTGTGGCTCGCGCCCGACGCCTGGACGTTGGTCTTCGCATCGACCCCGACCATCACGTCGGCGCCGTCCTTGCCCTTGACAGTCACCGAATCGGCCGACACGGCCGACACGACTCCCGTGACCGCTCCGGACTTGGCCATCGACTTCTCGGTCTTGGCCGGTTTGTCGCTCCCCTTCGCGCCCTGCGCGAAGACCGGAGCCGCAGCGACCGCAAGGATCGCTGCGAACATCAGTACCTTCTTCATACCGAATCCTCCTCGTTGAACCGGATATACGACGAAACCCGGCCGATAGTGCCCCGGCATTCTAGCCTAACTCGGCAACTTTCAGTCAGCTATGTTGGCCCGGGCGGGGTGGCCTGCCAAATCGGACCCGACCGGGGCCCCTGCCCACCCTCAACGCCAGCGGCCTACGCGCCCCGCAGCCTACCCTCTTCGAGCCGCAAGACCCGGTCGCAGGCCGCCGCCAGACGGGGATTGTGCGTCGCAATCACCGACGTCAGGCGTCCCTCGCGATGCATCTCCCGCAGCAGGTCGTGAAGCGTTTCGGCGGTGTGTTCGTCGAGGTCGCCGGTCGGCTCGTCGGCGAGCAGGAGCGACGGATTCATCACCAGCGCCCGCGCGATGGCGACGCGCTGTTGCTCGCCGCCCGACAACATCCCCGGCGTGTGTGCCGCACGCTCGGTGAGGCCGACGCGATCGAGCATGGCCCGCGCGCGGCCGTCGCGCTCGCCGGCCGGACGCCGCGCGATGCGCATCGGCATCCCGGCGTTCTCGAGCGCGGTGAACTCGGGCAGCAGGTGGTGGAACTGAAAGACGAACCCGATGTGCTGGTTGCGGAACGCGGTGAGGGCGTCGGGCTTCATCGACCCGAGGTCCTGGCCCGCCACGCGGACGGCACCCGCGTCGACGGCGTCCAGCCCGCCGAGCACGTGCAGCAGCGTGCTCTTCCCCACCCCCGACGCCCCCACGATCGCCACCATCTCGCCCTGTTCCACGGTCAGGTTGAGCGCGCGCAGTACCGCGAGCTGCGCGTGGCCGACCACGTAGCGCTTGTCGACGCCAGTGGCTTCCAGAAACGCCATGTCAGCGACGAATGACCAACGACGCCGGCGTCATTGGTAGCGGAGAGCCTGCGCCGGATCGAGCTTCGACGCCTGCCGGGAGGGATACACGGTGGCCAGGAAGCTCACCAGCACGGCCGCCACGACGACGATCATGAAATCGAGCGGCTGCAGAATGAAGGGGACGTACGAGATCTGATAGACGTCGATCGGGACGTGAATCAGCTTGAAGCGGTCGAGGACGTAGATCGCCGAGACGCCGAACACCGTACCGAGCAGCGTGCCGCTCAGCCCGATGATCAGTCCCTGCAGCATGAAGATGCGCCGGATGCTGGCCGTCGATGCCCCCATCGTCTTGAGGATCGCGATGTCGCGCGTCTTCTCCATGACCAGCAGGACCAGCGACGCGACGATGTTGACGGCGGCGACGGTCATGATCAGGCCGATGGTGATGCTGACCGCCATTTTCTCGAGCCACAACGCCGAGAACAGCGACTTGTTCATCGTCCGCCAGTCCTGGGTGAGGTAGTCGTCGCCGAGCCGCCTGGTGATGTCGGCCGCGACCTCGCTCGACTTCCACATGTCGTCGAGCCGCACCTCGAGGAACTCCGCCTGCGCCTTGCCGAACATGCGCTCGGCGATGGGCAGGTCGACCAGCGCGTACTCGCTGTCGAACTCGTAGAGGCCGAGCGTGAAGATACCGACGACCTTGAACGCGCGGCGATGCGGCATGGCGCCGATCGGCGTGACGATCTCGTCGGGCGTGATCAGCCGCACCGTGTCGCCGATCGTGACGTCGAGCGTCGACGCCAGGTCGGTTCCGAGAACGACCCCGTCCATCTGGTCGGCGGGCTGGCGCACGGCGTCGAGGCTGCCCTGCTTCATCGCCTTGCGGATGTCGGTCACCGTCGTCTCGAGAACCGGATCGATGCCTTTCAGGGTGACCGGCGCCTGGCGGTCGGCGGACGACACCATCAGGCCCTTACCGATGAAAGCCGGCGCGACGCCGACGACATGCGGGACCAGTTTCACCTTCTGCATCTCGGCCGGCGCGTCGCGGAGGCCGTCGCCGACCAGCTTGAACACGTAGACGTGCGCCGAGGCGCCGACGATGCGATCGCGCAGTTCACCTTGCAGGCCGGTCATCAACGCGAGCGCGATCAGCACCGCCATGACCCCGACCATCAGACCGATCACCGAAATGAACGAGATGAGCGAGATGAACGCCTGTTTGCGCCGCGCCAGCAGATACCGAACGGCCACGAAGGCTTCGAAGGACAGCGAAGGAGCCAGCTCCTTCATTCCTTCGTCCCTTTCGCGTCCTTCGTTCGCATCAGCGGGAACAAGATCACGTCGCGAATCGACGGGCTGTCGGTCAGCAGCATCACCAGGCGGTCGATGCCGACCCCTTCGCCGGCGGTCGGCGGCAGCCCGTACTCGAGGGCGCGGATGTAGTCCTCGTCCATCGCATGCGCTTCGTGGTCGCCGGCGGCACGGCCGGCCAGCTGCGCCTCGAAGCGGCGCCGCTGCTCGGCGGGATCGTTGAGCTCGCTGAAGGCGTTGGCCACCTCGAAGCCGCCGACGTAGAGCTCGAAGCGCTCGACGGTGTCGGGATCGTCGGCGCGCTGTTTCGAGAGCGGCGAGACCTCGGTCGGGAAGTCGTGGACGAAGGTCGGCTGGATCAACGCGTCCTCGTTGAGACGCTCGAAGATCTCGGTGGCGATCTTGCCGGCGCCCCACCCGGGCTGGACCTCGAGGTGCAGCCGCCGGGCGATGGCCGCTGCCGATTCGCGGCCGCGCAGGTCGGCGTCGGTGACGACGCTCCCGAGCCTGGCCGACGCGCTCTCGCGCGCCCCTTCGCGCAGCGCGACCCGGCGATACGGAGGCGCGAGCGAGATCTGATGGCCGCCGAACGTAATCTGGTCGGTGCCGATCGCGTCGCGGGCCACGGCCGACAGCAGCTCCTCGGTCATCACCATCAGCGCGCGATACTCGCTGTAGGCCTGGTAGAACTCGAGCATCGTGAACTCGGGATTGTGCTGGGTCGAGATCCCCTCATTCCTGAAGTTGCGGTTGATCTCGTAGACCCGCTCGATGCCGCCGACGCTCAGACGCTTCAGGTACAGCTCGGGCGCGATCCGCATGTAGAGCTGCATGTCGAGGGTGTTGTGGTGCGTGACGAAGGGACGCGCCAGCGCGCCGCCGGCGATCGGCTGCATCATCGGCGTCTCGACTTCGAGATACTCGCGCGCGTCGAGGAAGCGGCGGATGCCGGTCAGCACCCTGCTGCGCACCTCGAACACGCGGCGCGAGTCAGGATTGACGATGAGATCGAGATAGCGCTGGCGGTAGCGCGCCTCGACATCGGTCAGGCCGTGCCACTTCTCAGGCAGCGGAATGAAGCACTTGGCCAGGAACTCGAGCCTGGTCGCCCAGATCGTCAGCTCGTTGGTCTTGGTGCGGAAAAGGTGCCCCTCGACGCCGACGAAATCGCCGAAGTCGAGGAGCTTGAACACCGCGAACTCGCGCTCGCTGAGCGCGTCTTTCCGGACGTAGACCTGGATGCGTGACGTGCCGTCGGAGATGGCGAGGAAGTTCGCCTTGCCGAAGCTGCGGATGGCGAGCACGCGGCCGGCGGTGCGCGTCTGGATCGGCGACGCCTCGAGCGCCTCACCGCCTTTGTCCGCGTGCGCCGAGACCAGCGCCGAGACGGTATCGGTCCGCTCGAAGGCGTGCGGGTAGGGATCGACCGCGAGCTGCCGCAATTCCTCGAAGTTGGCGCGCCGCTGGCGCAATTGATCGTTCAGTTCGTCAGTCATGTGCCGCTCGCGATCATCGCGCCTCGCTCTCGCGGCCCAGTGTCTTTCTCACCGCGTCGAGCACGCCGTTGACGAGCGGCACCGGATCTTCGCCGCTGAAGGTGCGGACCAGCTCGATCGCCTCGTTGATGACGACCTTGGCCGGCGTGTCGGGCTCGCTCAGCAGCTCGTAGATGGCCATCCGCAGCACGAGCCGGTCGATCACCGCCATCCGCTCGATCCGCCAGTTCTTCGTGTGCGCGGTGATCAGTTCGTCGGCGTCCTTCACCCGCGCGATCGTGCCGGCCACCAGCGCGTTCGCCCAGGAGCGGTTGTGCTCGTCGACCATCGCCGCGGGGGTCGCATCGGCGCGCTCGTCCTCGGGCGACGGCGGCGCGTCGCGCCCGGGCCAATAGGATCGGACCGCCTCGGGCGCGGACACGCGTCCGACCTCCCACTGATAGAGCATCTGCAGCGCCGCTTCGCGGGCCCGATGCCGGGACTCCCCGTCAACCGGTGTCACGAGCCCCCGCTCCTTCGGGTCCTTCGGGTCCTTCGCGCGCTTCGTGCTTTTCGTGCTTTTCGTGCTTTTCGTGCGGCTTCGATCTTGCGGTAGACCAGCGCCATTTCGATCGCGGCCGCCGCCGCTTCGCGCCCCTTGTTGTCGGGCCCGGTGCCGGCGCGCGCGACGGCCTGCGCCTGCGTGTCCACGGTCAACACGCCAAACGCCATCGGCACGCCGGTATCGCCGGCCGCGTCCATGATGCCGTGCGCGACCGCCGCCGAAATGTAGTCGAAGTGCGGCGTCTCGCCGCGGACGACACAGCCAAGGCACACAATCGCGTCGTAGGCGCCGCTCGCGGCCGCGGCGCGGGCGGCCTGCGGCAGCTCGTAGGCGCCCGGCACCTCGAAGCGATCGACCTGGCTCGCGGCCGCGCCCGCCTCGGCAAGCGCGCCGACCGCGGCATCGCGCAGGCTGTCGGTGATCGCCTGGTTGAAGCGCGACACGACGATCGCGAATCGAAACGGCGACGCATCGCCAAGCGCCGAAGGTGCTTCTTGAGGCCTGCCCACTTACCTTCCCTTGAATTCCGGCGTGCGCTTCTCGAGGAACGCGCGCGTCCCCTCACGCATGTCCTCGGTGCTGGCCGCCAGCCCGAAGAGCGTGGCCTCGTAGACCTGCGCCGAGGCGAACGACATCTCGAGCCCGTGGTTGACCGCGTCGAGCACGTAGCGCAGCGCGACCGGCGGCTTGACGGCGAGCGCGGCGGCGAGGCGGCGCGCCTCCGCGAGCAGCTCCGCCGCCGGCACGACCCGGTTCACCAGCCCGATGCGCAACGCCTCGTCCGCCGTGATGGACTCGCCGGTCAACAGGATCTCGAACGCGCGCCCCTTGCCCACGATTCGCGCGAGGCGCTGGGTGCCGGCATAGCCGGGGAGCAGCCCGAGGTTGATTTCCGGCTGTCCCAGCCTGGCGGTGGACGCCGCGATGCGCAGCGTGCAGGCCATCGCCAGCTCGCAGCCGCCGCCCAGGGCGAAGCCGTTGATCGCCGCGATCACGGGCTTGCCGATCTGTTCGATCGCCTCGAACACAGCCTGGCCGCGCCGCGCGTGGTCGCGTCCGCCGTCCGGCGTCATGACCGCGAGCTCGTTGATGTCGGCACCGGCCACGAACGCCTTCTCTCCCGCGCCGGTGAGCACGACGGCGCGCACCGCCGCGTCGCGCTGCACGTCGAGGAAGGCCTGTCGCAACTCGTCGAGGGTCCGCGAATCGAGCGCATTGAGGACCCGCGGCCGGTTGATTGTCACCAGCGCCACCGCGCCGTCGCGCTCGACCAGCAGATTCTCGAGAGTCATGTTCCCTGCGCTGTCGCGGCGCTCGTTCGCATCTCAGAGCGGAAAGGGATACATCATCCAGCTCATAGCCAGCGCCGCGGCGACGAAGCCGCCGAGCATCATCGCAGCGGTCTTCACCTGCTCGCGCCGCTCGTCTTTCAGCAGCACCGCGAAGACCACCGAGACCAGGATCGCGTAGAGCACCATGTACAGGAAATGGCTCGCCGGCAGCTGCGGCATTACTTCCTCCCCTTCCCGATGTCGAAGGCGTCGAGGATCACGAGGAAGTTGAGCAGGCCGGCCGTCATCAGGAAGGTGTTGCCGTACTCATACGACGCGGCGGTCACGGTTCCGGCACCGGCGTCGGCGAGATACGCGATCACGTAGGGCAGGCCGATGCCGCGGTCGGCGAAGGCACCGAGGAACACCAGCGGATCCGACATCTCGAACGGAAACAAACGGCCCTGCAGCCACAGCCCGATGCCGAACATCAGCGGCAGGATCAACAGGAACACCAGACCCTTGTCGCGCCGCCCCTGCAGCAGATGGCCGGCGCCGGGGATCAGCCACGAGAGCACACAGACGAACGCGAGCCGCCCGGGTTCCGCCGACGCGCGCGGCCGTTCCGCTACTGTGGACTTTGACGCCATGCCGATCGGGTCATTCTACCCTACTGACGAGGGCCGATGCCGGCGGCTTGGCGGTCACCGAAAACACGAGCCACGCCGCAGCGGCGCCCATCGGCAGGGCGGCCACGCACCGCACCAAATTGGAGACCGGCGCGAGCCCCGCGAACTCGATCGCCCACGTCACCGCCGTCGGCAGCGCCGCCAGGATCAGCAGCCAGCGGGCCCGCCCGCTCTGCAGTTGCGCGGCCGCGAGCCAGGCGAGCGGAACGACGCCGGCGGCCCCGAAGTACAGCCCCGTGCACCGGGCGCAGACCGCGAGCTGGCGCCCGTGAAAAAAGAAGCTGCGTTCAGGCCGCTGGTGACAGATGAACCGACCCACCGGAAAGACGAGGCCGGGCACAAAGACGATGGCCGCGACCCATGCCCAGGCCGCGACCGCCAATGCCAGCTGCGCCAGCCGCTGCGCCCGCATCGACCGATCTTAGCCGAGGCGTCCGCGAAAGCTCGACGCGATCGAGCCGGCTACACGGCGGGATGTTCGAGCCGGCCGAACTGGGCTTCGTAGCGGTTCCGGAACTCGCCCCACGTGTACGCGTGAGACTGGCCTCCGAGGTGCTCCAGCGCGTAGGTGGCCGCGACGCTGCCGAGCCGGCAGCACACCTCGAGCGGCACGCGCATCGCCAGCCCCTTGAGCAGGCCACCGCGGAACGCGTCACCCACGCCGGTCGGATCGACGATGCGCTGCGGCGGGACGGCCGGCACCGAGATCTCACGCGCGCCCTGGCGCACCGTCGAACCGCGCTCGCCGCATGTCACGATCAGCGCGCCGGTCTGCCCCAGCACCGCGTCGGCATCGAGGCCGGTCTTCTGGCGAAGCAGCTCGAATTCGTAGTCGTTGCAGATGGTGATCGCCGACCCGCGCAAGCCGGCGGCCAGCTCGGCGCCGCTCATCCGCGCGCACTGCTGCCCGGGATCCCAGACATAGGGCACGCTCAGCGCCCGGCACTCCTCGGCATACTGCACCATCGCGGCCGGATCGTTCGGAGAGATGATCGCCATCGTGCAGGTGCCGGCATCCCGGAACGAGAGTTCGGCGGCGTTGGCCATCGCGCCGGTGTAGAACGAGGCGATCTGGTTGCTGTCGGCGTCGGTGCTGCAGAAGAACGACGCGGTGAACTTGTCGGACACCTGCCGCACGAGCGAGGTGTCGACCCCGGCGGCCTCGAGCCACCGGCGGTAATCGTCGAAATCCTGCCCCGCGGTTCCCATCAGCCGCGGCCGCTCGCCGAGCAGCGCCAGCGTATAGGCGATGTTGGGGGCGCAGCCGCCGCGCCGCTTGTCCATCGAGTCGACCAGGAAACTCAGACTGACGCGATGCATGTGCTCCGGAAGGATGTGCTCGGTGAACTTCCCCGGAAACGACATCAGGTAGTCGAACGCGATCGAGCCAGTGACGACGGTCGACATCTATTTCATGTACCTGCCGATGATCGGCGCAAGGTCCTGCTTGACGCGCGCGGGCACCGCGTCGGGACGGGTGAGAATCGCGTGCTGCAGCGCGCCGGCGCACTCGCACGTCCGTTCGTAGGGCAGCCGCGACACGGCATCGGCGATGACCGCCTGCGCCGTTTTCGCGTTGGCAACGAGATTCTGGATGATCATCTCGACCGTGACCGAGTCGTGGGCCGGGTGCCAGCAGTCGTAGTCGGTGACGAGCGCGATCGTCGCGTAACAGATCTCGGCCTCGCGCGAGAGCTTGGCCTCCTGCAGGTTGGTCATCCCGATGATGTCCATGCCCCACGATCGATAGAGCTTCGACTCGGCGAGCGTCGAGAATTGCGGCCCCTCCATGCACACATAGGCGCCGCCGCGGTGCACCGTCGCGCCGACCGCCGTGCACGCCTCGTAGGCGACGTCGCCGAGACGTCCGCATACGGGGTGCGCGAACGCCACGTGTGCGACCAGGCCGTGGCCGAAAAAGGTACTGACCCGCCCCTTGGTGCGATCGAAGAACTGATCGGGGATGACGAGGTGCTGCGGAACGTACTGCTCCTGGAGCGATCCAACGGCGCTCGCCGAGAGGATGTACTCGACGCCCAGCATCTTCATGCCGAAGATGTTGGCGCGGTAGTTCAGCTCGCTCGGCGTGAAGCGGTGCCCGGCGCCGTGCCGCGCCAGGAACGCCACCCGCTGGCCGCTCAGCATGCCGACGACATACGGATCGGAGGGATCGCCAAAAGGCGTCGTCAGCCGCCGTTCCTCGCGGTCGGTGAGCTCCGCCATGTCGTAGAGGCCCGAGCCGCCGATGATCCCGATCTTGATCGCGTCGCTCATAATCGATAAGCCGATGGCTCGTTATACAGGTTCTACGTAGAGGCGGCCGTTCGCCTGCCGGATGCAACCGGCCGCCACCTCCGGATCATGCTCGAAGAAGATAACGTACTCGCGCTCGATCGCCTCGCGGACGAACGCGCGCTTGAACGCGAGCGTCTCCATGGGATAGAGGTCGTAGCCCATGATCCACGGCACGTCGACGTGCGCCGTCGTGGGAATCAGGTCGGCCGCAAACACCGCGGTCCGTCCGCCCGATTCCAGATACACGATCTGGTGCCAGCGGGTGTGGCCGCCGGTGCAGCGGACGCGGACGCCGGGCATGATCTCGGCGTCGCCGGTGGTGAAGTCGACCACGCCGGCCTCCTGGAGCGGCCGGTAGTTCTCGTCGAAATAGCTGGCCCGGTTGCGTTCGTGCGGATGGGTGGCGTCCTCCCACTCGCCCGCGTTGATCACGTATCGCGCCTTCGGGAACCGAGGCAGGAGGGCGCCCGACGCGTCGCGGACGGTGAAGCCGCCGGCGTGGTCGAAGTGGAGATGCGACGCGAGCACGATGTCGACGTCGGCGGCGCTCAGCCCAACCGCCGTGAGCGACCGGTCAAGGCTCTCTGCCTTCTCGAAACCGTAGATCTCCTCCAGCTTGGCCGGCATCTTGTCGCCGGCGCCCGCGTCGATGATCATCAGGCGCGCGCCCTTGACGAGGAGCGGCCGCATGGCAAGTGGAATGCGGTTACGGGCGTCGGCGCTCGTTCGCGCCTCCCACAGCGGCTTGGGCACGACGCCGAACATCGCGCCGCCGTCGAGCCGGAAGTGACGGTCGAGAAGAGGAAGGAGTTCGAGTTCCCCGATGCGAAGGGGACGACCTGGGGAAGGCACGCTCATCCCTGCTTGAGCTCGACAAGGACGCCGTGCGCCGATGAGGGATGGATGAATGCGACGAGCGAGCCGTGCGCCCCATGCCGCGGCTCGTCGTCAATCAGCCGGATGCCGTTCTCCTTCAGCCGCGCCAGCGCCGCGCCGATGTCGGGGACGCGCAGCGTGAGGTGGTGAAGCCCTGGGCCGCGCGTGTGCAGATACTTCGCGATCGGCGAATCGTCTGCGGTGCCTTCGAGCAGTTCCAGTGCCGCGCCGCCCGCCTGGATGAAATGCGCCCGCACGCGCTGGCTGGCCACGTCCTCCGGCGCGCCCACGGCAAGCCCCAGCGCGTCACGGTAGAACGCCAGCGCCTGGGGCAGATCCGAGACGGCGATGCCGACGTGGTCAAGCTCGGGGCGACTGAGCGGCACGTCGCGCGTGGCCAGCGCCCGGCCGACGATTTCGTCGGTGACCGAATACGGATCGGCCTCGCGGGCGGCAATCCGGTCGAGCATCGATTCGAACTCCCCCGCCGACAGCACGCTCGACGCGACGTGCCGCACGAAGCGCTGCGCCAGCAGCTCCTGCACGCGGAACTCCGCCCGCGCGCGGCGCCGCTCTCCGAGCCGCGCCGCGGTATGCGCGCGAAAGCGCTCGATGACGTCCATCAGCTCGCCGACGCCCGTGCCTGTCGTGGCGTCCGTCTTGACGATGGGCGGGCGCCAGCGGGCGCCTTCGAACGACTCGAGCGAGAGCATCGCCTCGATCGACGCGACCGTGCGGTCGGCCCCATCCCGATCCGCCTTGTTGACCACGAAGATGTCGGCAATCTCCATGATTCCGGCCTTCAGCGCCTGCACGTCGTCGCCGCTGCCTGGCACCAGCACGACGATCGACACGTCGGCGGTCCTGACGATGTCGACCTCGTCCTGGCCGACGCCGACGGTCTCGATGAGGACGTAGTCGCGCCCCGCGGCATCGAGGACGAGCGCCGCGTCCGCGGTGGCCCGGGCGAGCCCGCCGAGATGGCCGCGGGTCGCCATGCTGCGGATGAAGACGCCGGCGTCGGCCACGTGCGACTGCATGCGTACGCGATCGCCGAGCAGCGCGCCGCCGCTGAATGGGCTGCTCGGATCGACGGCGACGACGCCGACCGTGAGGTCGCGCCGCCGCAGCTCGGCAATCAGACGATCGACCAGCGTGCTCTTGCCCGCGCCGGGGGCGCCGGTGATGCCGGCCAGGTAGGCGCGCCCGGTGCGGCCGAACACCGCCCGCACCAGATCGGCGCCGGCCGGCTCCTCGTTTTCGACCAGGGTAATGGCGCGCGCCACGGCGCGCGGATCGCCGTCGAGCACCCGTTCGGCAAGCGGGAGGCTGTTCACTGGGCGAGCAGTTGCCGGGCGATCACCAGCCGCTGGATCTCGCTCGTGCCCTCGCCGATGGTGAGCAGCTTCACGTCGCGGAAGTATTTTTCGGCCGGGTAGTCCTTGACGAAACCGTAGCCGCCGTGGATCTGCACGCAGTCGTCGGCGACGCGGACGGCGACCTCGCTCGCATACAGCTTGGCCATCGCCGATTCGCGCGTCATCCGCCGTCCGAGATCCTTCAGGTAAGCGGCGCGATAGGTGAGCAGACGTCCCGCCTCGATCGTCGTCGCCGCGTCGGCCAGCTTCCACTGGATGGCCTGGAACGCGGCAATCGGCTGCCCGAACTGCCGGCGCTGCTTGGCGTAGCGGCGCGCCGCTTCGTACGCCCCCTGTGCGAGCCCAACCGAGAGCGCGGCGATGCCGATACGGCCGGCGTCGAGCACCTGCAGCGTGTTGATGAAACCCTGCCCTTCGGCGCCGAGCATCTGCGAGGCCGGTACCCGGCATTCCGTGAACACGACTTCGCTGGTGTCGCTCGCCCGCATGCCGAGCTTGTTCTCTTTCTTGCCCGGCGTCATGCCCGGCGTACCTCGCTCGACCACGAACGCGGAGATGCCGCGGCTGCCCTTCGTCCGATCGGTCACCGCCATCACGACCATCACACCGCCGATGCTGCCGTGCGTGATGAAGTGCTTCGACCCGTCGATCACCCAGCTGTCGCCGTCGCGCTCGGCGCGGGTCTGCATGCCCGCCGCATCGCTGCCGGCTGCTGCCTCGGTCAGCCCCCACGCGCCCAGGACTTCCCCGGTGACGAGCCGAGGCAGGTACTGGGCCTTCTGCGCCTCGCTGCCGAACATGTTGATGTGGGACGAGCACAGACCGTTGTGCGCGGCCACCGACAGCGCGATCGCCGGGCAGACGCGCGCCAGCTCTTCGATGCAGATGCAGTAGTCGAGCGCCGACATGCCGGCGCCGCCGTAGCGGTCGTCGAACTGAATGCCCATCAGCCCGAGGGCAGCCAGCTTCGGCAGGAGGTCGATCGGAAAGCGCTGCGCTTCGTCCCACTCCATGACGTGGGGCCGGATCTCCGCCTCGGCGAACTCCCGCACGCTCTTGCGCAGGAGCTCCTGTTCCTCCGATGGGCGGAAGTCCATGTGGTGATTATAGCGAGGAGGTCGGGCCGTGGAGGTTGGGTTACGATCATCCCCATGCGCCGCATCTGTCTGCCGTTCTCTCTCTTCTGTCTTCTTGCCTTCGCCGTGCCGGCCTACGCCGATCTCACGGGTTTTCTCGGCATCAACCCGACGCCCGTGAATCGGCCCGTGAAGGGGTTCGCGATCGGCGCTGGGCTGGTCATCATCGGGTTCGAAGCGGAATACGCCGACACCAGCGAAGACGTCGAATTCGGCGGTCCCTCGCTGCGCACCTTCATGTTCAACGGCCTGCTGCAGACGCCGATCCCGATCGCCGGCTTCCAGTTCTACGGCACGCTCGGCGGCGGCGTCTACCGCGAGTCGCTCTCGACGCAGCCCAATGCCATCGAAACGAACTTCGGCAGCAACATCGGCGGCGGCGCCAAGATGAACCTCGCCGGCCCGCTGCGGCTGCGCCTCGACTATCGCGTCTTCAACCTGCACGGGACACCGCGCCACACGCCCGTGCAGCGGTTCTACGCCGGTCTCAATCTGAAATTCTGAGGAGGGACCGGGGAATCGGTCGCGACTTCGCTACTTCGCCACGACGGCCGCGTTGGGGGACATGTTGAGCACCTGCGCGAGATTCAACATCGTCTGGCCGCTGGCAAAACAGGCGGTAAACTTCGCCCACAGATCCTGCGCTTCGTTGGGGAACCCGTCGGCGAGAATGCTGGTGATCGAATAGTCCTCGTCCTTCACCGGCGGATCGAGCCAGAAAATGTAGACGAGATTGCCGCCCGGGCCGGCCTCGACCCCCTTCAGCACACGCCAGCTGAGGGCCATCTGCTTGCGCTTCGGGTTGTCGCTCTTGTTGAGCGCCTCTTTGACCTTCGCCATCACCGCTTCGAAATCAGGCCCCTTGTCGGGCTTGATCACGTTGAAGATCATGCCGCCGTCGGACGTGAACTTGCGCGAGGCAGGTACGGCGGGAGGCGGCGGGGTGCCTGGCGCCTGGACGGCCGGCGGACTAACTGGCGCGACGGGAGTTTGGGCGGCCGGTGCCGCGGGAGTCTGGGCCTGGGCGAGCGCCGCGGCAGGCATCGCTGCCGCGGCCACTCCAAATACGATCGTCAGAACCTTCACGGCAGACACATGTGCCGGCTGCGAACAGCCGGCGTCTACTGCCCGATCGGCGTGACGTTCAGCTTGTTCATGCCGGCGATCGCCGCGGCGTACTTCTTGTACATCTCCGCGGTGGCCGGATCGCGCTTCTGCTCGTCGGTCAGCGTCTTCTGAATCACCTCGAAGAACTGGTATTCGGTATTGGCCGTGGCCGGATCGATGAGGACGACATACATGATGTTGCCGCCGGCCGCGGGCTCAGCAGCCTTGTAGACCTTCCAGCTTCCAGCCTGCGCCTTGACCGACGGATCAGTAGACGCCGCCACGCCTGTCTTGATCTTGCCGATCATCTCTTCGAACGCGGCAGCCTGATCGGGCTTCACCTGCACGAGGAGCATACCGGCGGGAGTAGAGAACGAAAGTTTCGGCGCAGCGGGGGTCGCGGGCTGAGCAGCCGCGGGCTGAGCAGCCGCGGGTGGCTGACCGGCGGGCGGCTGTTGGGCCGGCGGCGGCGTCGCCTGTGCGAAGGCTACGGCGGGCACCAGGGCCAGCGCGAGCGCGAAAGTCGATGTCACGAAAGAACGCATCCCAATCTCCTCCTTGGGCGAAAGGAACCGACACTCTATCACACGAAAACAGCCATCACTTCGTTGGCCATCAGCATTCCATCCCGAGTCAGGCGCAGCCCGTCGCCCTCGCGCAGCAGCCATCCGGCGTCCATGAATGGGCGCAGCGCCTGCCCGAACCGCGCGAAGACATCGACCCCGTAACGGCGCCCTACCGCCGCGACGTCGATTCCTTCATTCAACCGCAGGCCCATGAACAGCGCGTCTTCCAGACGCTCGCTCGGCGTCATCACACGCCGCTCGCTCACCGGACTGACGCCGTTCGTGATCCGATCGATGTAGTCTCCTGTCCCAGCGACGTTCCGCGATCGGACGCCGCCGATCGTCGCGTGCGCGCCGCAGCCGAAGGCCAGCCATTCGCCGTCGGTCCAGTACTTGAGATTGTGTCTCGACTGGCGCCGCGGGCGAGCGACGTTCGAGATCTCGTATTGCACGAGTCCTGCCGCCTCGAGACGCTCCATCGCCCGCAGATACATCTCGGCCGCGTCGTCATCGGGGGCCAGCGACCAGCCGCCGCGCGCCATCTCGTCTTTCAGGGGCGCGTTCGGGTAGAGCTCGAGGAGATACAGCGAGGCATGGTCGGGCGCCTCGGCGATCAGCGCGTCGACGTTGGCCAGCCAGTCGGCGACACTCTGCCCCGGCAGCCACATCATCAAGTCCAGGCTGACGTTGTCGAAGCCTGCCGCCCGAGCGGCACGCACCGCCCCGCGGGCGCGATCCGCCGTATGGATCCGGCCCAGGCGCCGCAGCTCGGTGTCCTGAAACGACTGGACGCCGAAGCTCAGTCGATTGACACCGGCCTGGCGGAAACGTTCCAGCGCCCGCTGATCGACGGTCTCGGGATTGGTCTCGAGGGTGATCTCGCTGTCGGCCGCCACGTCGAACCGATCCCGAACGGCGGCGATGATGCGCGCGATGTCCGCGGGATCGAGCAGCGACGGTGTGCCGCCGCCGAAATAGATGGTGTCGGCGCGGGGCGACGCGGACGGCGCGAGGCGCGGGTCACCGGACCACGCCGCCGCGACGTCGCGGACGAGCGCGTCGACATAGCGCGTCTTCAGCGCTTCGTCGTAGAGCCCGCGATTGAAATTGCAGTAGTTGCAGATCGCCGAACAGAACGGAATGTGAACGTAGACGCCGAGCGGTTGCCGTGGCTCGGAGTCGTCGTGCGGCGGCCTGGAACCCATGTCAGAAGCGATCGTGACGAGTACAGCGGCGCGAGCGCGCAGGGCGCGCGAGCCACGCGAACGGAGCGAGCCGGCCAAGCGGCGAGCGAGATCGCGTGTAGGGGAGTCCGAGAGGCGACGCCCCTCGGATCAAACGGCAGCGCGAGCGCGCAGGGCGCGCGAGCCACGCGAACGGAGCGAGCCGGCGAAGCGGCGAGCGAGATCGCGTGTAGGGGAGTCCGAGGGGCGACGCCCCTCGGATCAAATTACGTCCCGTGCTTGCCACCACTCCAGCCTAGCTCTTTCCCCGGCTTGAGCTGGGCCCGGACGGGGCCTTTGGCGCGCGTCGGCAGCGTCGTGCGGCGGGTGGGCCGCGCCTTCCAGAGCGTGAGCAGATCGTCGCCGGTCGGCGTCGACGGACCCAGGCGGAAATCCGCGCCGTCGAACTCGAGGAACTCGCACATCTCGTGCAGCCGCGAGTGGATGCGGAATCCGATGCGTGCCTTCAGGCAGTTGGGGTCCTCGTCGTCGGGCGTGTCGTCGTAGTTCGACGTGAAGATCGTGTGCCGGCGCTCGTTGTAGCGGGTGTTGACGATCAGGTTCATCGTCTCTTCCACCCACTCTGAGGTCTTCTCCGATCCGAGATCGTCGAGCACCAGGAGGTCCGCCTCCATCACCGGCCGCAGGATGTCCATTTCGGCGGTGCGGACGAGCGGATTGTAGGTGCTGCGGATCAGTCGAAGCAGATCGCGCGTGTCGTAGAACAGGCCGCGCGCCCCGCGCGTCAGGATGACGCGCCGCAGCACGGCGACGGCGATGTGTGTCTTGCCGATGCCGGGCGGACCGATGAGACAGAGGCCTTTCTGCGCGTAGTCGCCGGCGGGAAAGTGCTCGGCGAACGCCTGGGCGCGGCGAACCGCCGCCAGCAGACGCTCGTTGGGATAGGTGACGAACGTCGAGAGATCGCAGTCGCGGTAACGCGGCGGAATGCGCGCGTCCTCGAGCAGACGCGCCGTCTGCCCTTCGCGCCAGCAGTCACAGCGGACGACGCGCCGGACACCGTCGTCGGTAACCGATTTCCACCCGGTGTCGTCGCAACGCTCGCACATGTCGATGAGGGATGACGGATGACGAAGGCCGACAGAATCTTACACCATTCAGCGTTTCGTCATTCGTCATTTGGCCGTGACGTCGGTGATCTTTTCCGGCGGCGCCGGATCGGCGTCGACGACCGGCTGATGCGCGCGTACGAGCTCCGCCGGCGACGCCTTGACCAGCGCCGTACTCAGGCGCTGCTCCCAGTCGCCGAGGCCGCGCGCCAGTTCGTGTTTCACGTACTCCATGAACTGGTTGACCTCTCCCTGCATCTGCTCCATCTTGCGCCGCATGTTGAGGATGATCTCGACACCCGCGAGATTGACGCCCAGATCGCGCGTCAGCGACAGGATGGTCTCGAGCTGCTCGAGGTCGTCTTCCGAGTACAGTCGCGTGTTCCCTTCGGTGCGCGACGGCTTGAGCAGCCCTTCGCGCTCGTACAGCCGCAGCGTCTGCGGGTGGATGCTGTACTTCTGCGCCACCGCGCTGATCATGTAGTACGCCTTGCCGCCGCGCTTACTGGCCATACAGCTTCCCGAACTCGCGCATCAGTTCCTTTCCCCGCTCATCGACGATCGCCGGCAGCACGATGCGAATTTCGACGATGATGTCACCGCGGCCGGAGGGCACGGGCACGCCCCGTTCACGCAACCGGAAACGCTGGCCGGCCTGTGTGCCCGGCGGCACCCGCAGACGCACTGGCCCCTCCAGTGACGGCACCTCGACGCGCGCGCCGAGTACCGCTTCGTGGACGCCGATCGGCAGCGTCATGCAGAGATCGTCACCCTGCCGTCGGAACACCGGATGCGGCTGGACCTGGATGCTGACGTAGAGGTCTCCGTTACGTCCCCCCTGCCGCCCCGCATGCCCCATCTCGGGCACGCGCAGCCGGGCGCCTTCGACGATGCCGGGCGGCACGGCGACCGGGACGGCCTCGGTGCGAACCTGCCGACCCGAGCCGATGCAGGCGGCACAGCGCAGCGTGCGCTGCTGCCCGCTGCCATGGCAGGCGGCACAAGCCTTCGTGAAGACCATGTGCCCGCGCGCCCAGCGCACGTGGCCGGTGCCGTGGCACGGCGCGCAACGTCCTTCCGGCGTCCGGATGACACCGCCGCCGCGGCATGCGCGGCAGACATCCTGGCGCGTCACGACGACCTGCCGCTCGCCGCCGTGCATGGATTCCTCGAACGCGAGCACGAGCGTCGCGTGCAGGTCGGCGCCGTTCTCCGGCCGTCCCTCGCCCGGAGCGAGCGGATGCAGCACGTCTGCAAACAGTTCGCTGAAGGTGGCCGCCTGCGCGCCGTACGCCGCGGCGGAGAAATCGAATCCGCTGAACTCGAGCGGCGACGTCGCCGCGTCGACCTTTGGCGCGCCGGCGTCGTAGTGCCGTCGCCGCTCCGGATCGACGAGCGTCTCATACGCCTCGAGAATCCGCCGGTACAGCAGCTCGGCCGCCTGATCCCCCGGATTGATGTCGGGGTGATAGCGGCGCGCAAGTCGCCGGTGCGCCCGTTTGATGTCCGCGGACGTCGCGCCGGGCGCCAGACCGAGAAGGGCGTAGAGGTCCATCGGGTTACCGTAATCGGGTGATCCGGTGATCGGGTGATCTGTCCGATCGGGTGATGGGGCGGTTCGCCGATCACCCGATCACCCGATCACCCGATTCTAGAGTTACTTCTTTTCCTCCTCGACGACTTCGGCATCGATGACGTCGCCGCTCGGCGACGTGCCGCCGGAAGGGTTCGACGAGGCCTGCGCACCGCCGGCCTGGCCCGGCTGCGGGCCGGCGGCGTTCGCGTTCTTGTACATCGCCTCGGCGGCGCGGTGCTGCACGGTGTTCAGCCCCTCCATCGCCCGCTTCATCTCGGCGGTGTCGTTGCGCTCGATCGCCTTCTTCAGGTCCTCGATCGCGCTCTCGATCGGCGCACGGTCGGCCGGCGACAGCTTGTCGCCCGCCTCGCGCACCAGCTTCTCGGCGCCATAGACCGCCTGGTCCGCATGATTGCGCGTCTCGATCTCCTCCTTGCGCTGGCGGTCCTCCTCGGCGTGCGACTCGGCTTCCTTCATCATCTTGTCGACTTCGTCCTTGCTCAGGCCGCTCGACGCGGTGATGGTGATCTTCTGCTCCTTCTGCGTCGCCATGTCCTTGGCCGAGACGTTGACGATGCCGTTGGCGTCGATGTCGAAGGTGACCTCGATCTGCGGCACGCCGCGCGGCGCCGACGGCAGACCCGACAGATGGAAGCGGCCGAGCGTGCGGTTGTCGCGCGCCATCGGACGCTCGCCCTGCAGCACGTGCACCTCGACGCTCGTCTGGTTGTCCGCCGCGGTCGAGAACATCTCCCCCTTGCGCGTCGGGATCGTCGTGTTGCGCTGAATCAGCGTCGTCATCACGCCGCCCATCGTCTCGATGCCGAGCGAGAGCGGCGTCACGTCGAGCAGCAGCAGGTCCTTGACCTCGCCGGCGAGCACGCCGGCCTGGATCGCGGCGCCGACCGCGACGACCTCGTCCGGGTTGACGCCCTTGTGCGGCTCCTTGCCGAACAGCTCCTTGACGATCGCCTGCACGCGCGGAATACGCGTCGAGCCGCCGACCAGCACGACCTCGTCGATCTTGCTGGCGTCGACGCCGGCGTCGGCGAGCGCCTGCTTGGTCGGGCCGACGCTCTTCTGCAACAGGTCCTCGACCAGCTGCTCGAATTTGGCGCGTGTCAACTTCAGCTGCAGATGCTTGGGACCGGTCTGATCGGCGGTGACGAAGGGCAGATTGAGGTCGGTCTCCATCACCGTGGAGAGCTCCATCTTCGCCTTCTCCGCCGCTTCCTTCAGCCGCTGCAACGCCATCCGATCCTTCGACAGATCGATGCCGTCGGTCTTCTTGAACTCGGCGACGATCCACTCGATGATGCGCTGATCGAGGTTGTCCCCGCCCAGGTGCGTATCGCCGTTGGTCGCCTTGACCTCGACGACCCCTTCGCCAACTTCCAGGATCGAGATGTCGAACGTGCCGCCGCCAAAGTCATAGACGGCGATCGTCTCGTCCTTTTTCTTGTCCAGGCCGTAGGCGAGCGCCGCCGCGGTTGGCTCGTTGACGATGCGCATGACCTCGAGGCCGGCGATCTGCCCGGCGTCCTTGGTCGCCTGCCGCTGCGCGTCGTTGAAGTACGCCGGAACGGTGATCACCGCCTTGGTCACCGACTGGCCGAGATATTCCTCGGCCGCCTGCTTCAGCTTCTGCAGGATCATCGCGGAGATTTCCGGCGGGGGATATTCCTTCCCGCCCGCCTTCACACGGACGTCGCCGTTGCCCGCCCGCACGACCGTGTACGGGACCATCTTCATTTCCTCGTTTACTTCGTCGTACTTGCGCCCCATGAACCGCTTGATCGAGAACACGGTGTTCTCCGGATTCGTCACGGCCTGACGCTTGGCGACCTGCCCGACGAGCCGCTCGCCCGACTTGGTGAAGCCCACAACTGACGGCGTGATGCGGCTGCCTTCCGGATTGGTGATGACGACGGGTTCCCCACCCTCCATCACCGCCACGACCGAGTTCGTGGTGCCCAGGTCGATGCCGATAATCTTGCTGCTCATGTCCTATTGTCCTCGCCTTCGCTAAGCTTTATAACCCTCAAAGTATAAAATGTGAGCTAAGCCATGTCAAGTATGACGATTCGGAGCAGGCCTGAAACCCGTAAGTCAGTGCTATAGTGGCAATTGCCACCCTGCCCCAAACGGGAATTTCAAAAACTGCGCAGGTGTGGAAATGGGAAAATGTGGACATCTCCACGTCTCCACATCCGAGTGGCTGTCGCCGCTCTTACCCTGGCGACGCTGGCGCCGAGCGGCCCCGGTCTGGCTCGAGAACCGCAATCGGCTGACGCGTCAGCCAGGCCCCCCACACAATTCGACGCGCCCGCCTACATCGCGCGAGTCGATGGTGAGGCGACCCTGCAGCGGGACGGGCGTGTCGAGATCTCGCCGCTGAACATGCCGCTGTTGAGCGGCGACCGGCTCCGCACCTCGAACGGTCGGGTGGAAGTGCAGTATGCGGATGGCGCCCGGCTGGTGCTCGATACGAACACCGCGGTCGATCTCCTCGCCGACGATCTGCTGCGGCTCGCTGACGGACGCGTGCGCCTCGACATCCGGCGCACCTCGGGGGCGCAGGTCAGCTATCGCGTCGATTCGGCGGCCGGCTCGGCGCACATCGCGCAGCCGGGTGAATATCGCATCGCGCTGCTGCGCGGCGCGCCGGCGGCGCCTGACGCCGTGAGTCCGGCGCTGCAGCTCGAGTTGGCGGTGACGAGCGGCGGCGGCGAGATCTCGACCGAGCAGGGCGCGACCGCCGTCCGGGCCGGCGAGCGCGCCTACGCGAGTGCCGGGCTCCTGCCGTCGTACACCTACGCCTACAACTCAGCCATCGCCGACGACTTCGATCACTGGGTCGACCAGCAGGACGCCGTCGTGTACCCGTCGACGAGCGCGTCGGTGCAGTACCTCCCGTCAGATCTGAGCGGATACGCGTCCACGTTCGACCAGTACGGCGACTGGCAGTATCAGCAGACGTACGGCTATGTCTGGTACCCGCGCGTGGCGACGGACTGGCATCCTTATTACCACGGCACCTGGGCCTCCTATCCCGCCTACGGCTGGACGTGGATCACGGCAGATCCCTTTGGCTATCCGACGCATCACTATGGACGGTGGGGTGTGTCGGGCGGCCAGTGGTTCTGGATTCCGGCGACGCACTGGGGACCCGCGTACGTGTCGTGGGCCGCGGCTCCCGGCTATGTCAGCTGGTGCCCGCTCGGCAGGAACGACCACGCGGTGTCCTCGCTCGGCCTCTATAACGTCGGCCCGTCGTACTACGCCGGCCACTACGGAAGCCGCTATGCCTCGGCGTGGACCACCGTGACGGACGGATCGTTCAGGCGCGGTAACGCGCCGGCGCACGTGATGAACTGGGACCGCGGGGCCTCCGGGGTGCGGCCGCATTTCAGCGAAAGCGCCGCGCCGGCCGGTGGGTCGCCCGCGATCGCGCGCGGCACCGCCGCCAGTCCGATTCGCAGCGCCGGCA